>NZ_JAPFCD010000005.1:0-188486 GCF_026153155.1 Photorhabdus aballayi
TTTATCACCCTGTTAGAGGAAATGAATGTCCAATATCGCCATGCAGAAAGTATCACAGTAATTTTAGATAACTATGGCATTCATAAAAGCCGGAAAGTCAGGGCATGGTTAAAGCAAAACGCTAAATTTAATCTGTTGTTTTTACCTGTTTATTCTCCCTGGCTAAACAAGATTGAACGTTTATGGCAATCGTTACATGAAACAGTAACACGAAATCATTGCTGTCAGTATATGTGGCAGTTACTTCAATATGTGAAAGAGTTCATGGAGGCGTTTTCGTTACAACAACAACCTGGAATGAAAAAAATAAGTGTATCACTATTATGAAAGCTTATTTAGCCTTGATAAATCTACTGCAATTCCATTTAATAAACTTTCATCATTTGTTGACATATAATTCATCATATTTCTGTACAACCTGGAAACTAAGTTGAAGTTAGCCTCGCCAATAACAGCCGCTGCGTTACTCTCAAATCCTGGACCTGGATCATCTGAGCGATTATTTGGCCCAATGAAAAGGTTGCCCGGTAACCACGCATAAAATTGTTCGAATGTGCTAAAGCCTGGAGTAAATCTATTACTACCACCTCTTATCCATCCACTACCCTGGGCCAAACCTAAATTTGATGCATCAATAATATCGCTACCTAATTGATTACAATCAACACCGCCACGACTAGCATAAAACCGTAAATTATTTGAGTATACTGTGAGAAAGCTACTTATATTACGTAGCCGGTTATTTTCAACAACACGGTTATAGAAGCCTCTTAATAGATTGAATGGGATTATGTGATGACGGGACACAGGAACATTAAATTCACGCCCAGTACCTTGCCGTGTTAGGTCTTGATTATAATTCTGAATCGGTGAATAAGGCATCGAAGGTCTTGCTCCAATAATTAACTCATATGAGCCTGGAGATAATTTATCAGGCTGTGAAAAGCATACGGCTGGAGATAAACACAGTATAAATATAACTAATTTATGTGTTATCATAATTAAAAACTCCTTAACTAAGGGATTTTTCTACGAATGCATTAGCAATGAAATTTCAGTTTTTCTATTACTCCAGATACCGTATAAAAACACTTAACCACTAAGCAAACAATCGGAGTAAATTCTTACTTCCCTTTCTTAATTAAATATTTTATAAATAGTGATAAACTACATTCATAATACATATTTCTAAGTTCCACTATCTAATGAATATTTTTAAAAACCATATAGAATATAATTCACATATTGATATTAGATGTTAGATGTTAGATGTTAGATGTTAGAAAAAAATATCGAAAGCATACTTTATATGCTGAAAAACAGAAAAGCGTATCCAGTTCTGCGTACCATGATTATAACAAGCTGAATATAAGCATTAGACTTTGTCATCAAAGACGTTGATTTATATGCTGTTCCAAAACAGCCGTAGGATTTGATAGTTTATTTTTCAAAACGAGTCAAACATCAGGTGAAATAATCGCTTATCATCTACACTTAATTATTAGTACATATCAACATCCTAGAAAATTAAATCTTAATAAACCCGGATTGAAATAGTGAGGGAGTTGTAATATAGGTATTATTCACATTACCAACAATATACCTGTGATTATTGAAAATGCTTGATTTTCCCCAAAATAAGGCTTGTGGTATCCGGCATGAAAATATTCATTACCGATGAACAGAAAGCCGAACTCGAACACCTTCATCACACCTACCGTGATAAGAGGTAGTGTGATTGCATTACAGGAGTTTTGCTGGCTTCTGAGGGCTGGAGTTCTGTCATGATCGCTCAGGCCCTGCACCTGCATGAAACGATGGTTAATCGTCATATCAGCGATTATCTTAATCACCGCAAACTGAAGCCCGAAAATGGCGGCTCTCAGAGCCACCTCAGCGAAACACAGACGCAGGAACTTATCACTTATCTGACAGCGAATCTTCTGCCCCCCACACAGGCGGTTATCCGCCTTGTCGAAAAACGGTGGGATAGCAGTTACACCGTTCCCGGCATAAATAAATGAAGAGCAAGACGATGAGTTGATTTGCGTGTCGCCAACGCACCTTTGAGATCTTGAGCAGGATTGCGAGCGATCAAGCCATTTTGTACCGCATAGCGCATAATAGCAGTAATCCTTTGTTGTTGTCTGGAAGCGAGTTCCAATCGACCACTGCTTTCTATCTCTTTGAGAGGCGCCGATAGCTCTTTGACTTCTAAAGTTGCAATACTTTTATTCCCAATCGCAGGGAAAACATTACGTCGGAGATCACCCAGTACTCGTTCTGAATGCGTTGTTGACCAACGCTTATTGCTACTGTGCCAATCTCTAGCCACTTTTTCAAAAGTTAGGGTTTCGGCAATTGCTTCTTGTTTTTCTACTTCTCTTTTTTTACTGGGATTGATGCCATTACGGATCATTATCTTGATACTATCGCGTTGCTCTCTAGCTTTCCCCAGTGTTACTTGAGGATATGCACATAAAGCAATCCGGCTTTCTTTACCCGCAAACCGATATTTCAGATACCAGAGTTTTGAGCCATTGGGTTTGATGAGAAGATACAAACCTTGTACATCGGTAAGTTTGTATTCTTTTTCACGGGGCTTTGCCGCACGAGCTTCCATGTCTGTTAAAGGCATAATTTGGAGGTCAGCTCATTATCGAAAAGAAATGCCCCCCAATTTGCCCCCCAAATATCATGGATGTCAACGGATACGAATGGACGATTATAGACCCAAAAACTAAGTAATCTGTTGCTTTTTCAGATAGTTATGGAAGATTATGTACGTCTCTGGAAGGTCAAATGGGAAGGCCGGACTCGAACATCGAAACTATCCTTATGATCTTAAGAGATTAAAATTTACTACATTGGACATGATACCATCATTGATACCATCAGACCCGATTGGTGATAATCGAACAAACTGTATTAGTTATTCCGACTTGATAGTGTAAAATCTATACATACTGTAATCAATGGCCCTAAGCAATAGTTTATTAATGGAATTATAAACAATGTATAGAGTAAATCAAATCATCAAAACTATAAGCAAAATGAATTCTTATGCTCCCTATAATCAGATAAATAAAAAAAGTAACTTACTTAGAAAGGTTCAAGTATATTCATTTCTCACATCTCTCTTTTCTCTTGTTTTAATGGTGGTAATGGCAGTTATCTATAAGATTTGTGACCTTCCCAAAGAGCCATTTCTTTTACCAGCATTCGTTCTGTATGCCCTCAATTCTGTTGCCGGTATAGTTTATTTGTTTACACCTATAATTCCAGGTGTGAAGTTCATGCTCAACTTCAAAAAAGAAATTTTCAATGACCTAATTTGTGAAATTGACAATGATGAACAAAACATAGAAAAACTAATGCCTTACTCGTTGACAGAATTAAACTATTCAATAGATTGGTTAAACATAAAGATACAAAGAGTGAAATCAAGAATAAATGATTTCTTTGGAGAAAAAACTGCCGTCTTATCAATAATTGGATTAGCATACTCTGCTATTCAAGGTTTTGGTGGGTTAGACAAATTGGGTGACACCATATCAAAAGGGATCTTCAATTCAGGCACAGCAAATACATTAATCGTATTTGGATTAGCTTTTCTTTTAGGGTTATCACTTGGAGCATTAGCACTTAAAAATGTAGCAAATCATTTGCAATATCTGAAAGAGATTATTGAACTTGCTAAAAAAATAAAAGAAAAAGATAACATTTGATTTTGCTGAAAATAATGACATTCTATAATGTTACTCATAAGGTGGGATTGATTCTCACCTTCTAAAGATAAGAATCGCACATGACACAAAATATTCATTGGTTTAATGGTAAAATATTGATAGGAAATTTTTAATTAAACGATAATATTTTAAACTACGTTCCCTAAATGTAGGTTTACGTGATCTATTTAAGTTTTAGAAAAATTCCTAAGAATTCCCATCCAGTATATTAATATTTTTTTGTTTCTTGCATTACATTACCAATGCATATGTTATATTCAGAAAAAAGTTACGCTTGACGTAACCCCAATATTATAATATATTATCGAAAAATTCTATAGGGTTCTGAAATGAACATTGAGCACCCCGGAAAATCACTTCTATGTAAGCTTGAAGAATGCGGATTGAGTGCATCAGAATTAGCAAGGAAGATAGATGTTCCCAAAAATAGAATCACTACGATTATAAAGGGAAAGAGAGCGATTACGGGTGACACTGCATTGAGGTTAGCTCATTTCTTTCAAACACCTCCTGAGTATTGGTTGGAATTGCAATTACATTTTGATTTAAATGAAGCAAAACTAAAATCAAAACAACTAATCCAAGTTTTACCAAAATTTCACCGAGCTAGTTCAAATAGCATTTCAAAAGATAACACTAATGACTAAAAATATAGAGTTGAACTTCGACAATACTGATATTCAATCAGCAGAAAATACAGAAAACCTAAAAAAATATTGGGAAGGATTGACTTCAACTGGAGCTAAATGGGAAATATACAATGGAGATTCAGCCCAGATAATAAAAGACCTTCCAAGCGGTAGCATTGACTGTGCAATAACTTCACCGCCCTATTTTTGGCTTAGAGACTATGGTGTTGATGGTCAAATTGGTCTGGAAGATTCAGTGCAAGAGTATGTTGATGCTATCGCTGATGTTATGGACACAGTTAAAGAAGCCCTTAATCCAGAAGGGACTCTGTTTATGAATATTGGTGATACATATTATTCAGGAAAAGGTCAATCTCAGGGTAAGGACAGAAAAAGTAATAAACGTCGTTTTGGTCTTAGAGCTGTAGATAAAAGCGGTGGAATGGGCATAGGTTTACAAAGAAAATCCATGATTGGAATTCCATGGCGAGTAGCCATTGAAATGGCTACTCGTGGATGGGTTATCCGCAGTTCAATCATTTGGCATAGAGAAAAATGTCTGCCGGAACCTGTGAAAGACAGACCAAGCCGAAGCTATGAATATGTATTCATGTTTGTTAAAAGCAGAAAATATTATTTTAACAAACAAGAATTGATAGAGCAAAAAGTCGAAGAGGATATGTGGACTATACCGGCAAGACCAAAAAGCGGAGGTGGTCTTGATACGGCACCATACCCTGACGCTTTGGTCGAGAGATGTCTAAAAATTGGATGCAAACCTAATGGCACCGTACTGGACCCATTTTTAGGTAGCGGAACAACTTGCCGTGTAGCAGCACAAATGGGATATTCATCGATTGGTATAGATCTCAATCATGAATTTTGCGAATATTCTGCATTAAACATGGAGAACATTTAATTATGTTTTTTAGTCAAAGTGCAGTGCTGAATGCGATTGTGGACCTTAAGAAGGTCCACCCTTTTTTCGGAATTACTTTCCTTGTCTGCAAAAAAAACAATCTTCCTATCGGAACTAACACACAATTTGCTTTAGATGCAAAAAATAAGTGTTTTCTTGAGGAAGTACATAAGATTGATCCTGATTCAGAATATTTTTATCAACCGTTTACATACCAGACATCCCATGAATGGCTCAATAATAATTATGCGTCATCTGGATTACAAGCGATAAATACACAAACTTTTTCTGCAGCATTTATTCATCCTAAACGTACTCAGCAATGGGGGTGGGCTGATAATTACCTACATATTCTAAAAGACCATCCTTCAGTTAAGAAAAATAAAATCTCATTGATGTCATTATGTATTTGGTTATATAAATTTAATGACTTTCCTCAAAACACATCCTGCGAAAGTATAATTGCCACTTTTACACAAGAATATAACATATCAGACAAAGAGCTTGAAGAATTATTTTTATTTGAAGAAGGCAACATAAATGAATTATTTGAGGATGAATGCATAACTTGGGATAAAATAAAGGGTAAGTTATCATTACCCCCCGATTCCAAGCCTGAAAATGGCGGGACTTTATCCTTGCTCTCTATCGAAAATATTGGGCCTGCTAAAAAACTAGTCATCGAGCCTAAGACACGGCTTAATATTATTACAGGTGATAACGGGCTTGGGAAATCCTTTATTCTCGAATCAGCTTGGTGGGCATTAACCAATACCTGGACAGATCGTGTCGCCTATCCTGACCCAAGACTAAGAGGAAAAAAAATCAACCTAACTTATTCAATCAAAGGTAATGGTGAATTTAAGTCAGATAATTGTGTGAACTTCGACTGGGACAATTTTAATTGGCCGATACAAACGGACAGACCTACCATTCCAGGTCTTATTGTCTATGCCAAAGTAGATGGTTCTTTCGCTGTATGGGACCCAGCCAGAAAATATTCTACTCAATCGACCTTTACTGAAAAAGAAAAATTCGTTTTTAAAAGCAAGGAAGTATGGGACGGGCAAGATGGGATTGGTGTTCTCGAAGGTTTGATCAGAGACTGGATGACTTGGAAGAATGATAGTAAGAACCAGCATTTCAAACATTTTGAAAAAGTATTAGAAAAGCTATCTCCTCCAGACTTGGGGGTTTTGAAACCGGGTGAACCAGTTAGAATTCCTGACGACCCAAGAGTCATTCCAACCTTAATTCATCCTTATGGAGAGATCCCGATAACAAATGCCTCAGCAGGTGTTAGAAGAATTGTTGCTTTGGCATATATGATCGTATGGGCATGGAATGAACATGTCGTTATTTCTGAGATGATGAATATTCCTCCTCAAAATAATATGGTTGTGCTTGTTGACGAATTAGAAGCTCATTTACATCCAAAATGGCAAAGAGCATTCTTACCATCTTTAATAGCACTTGATAAGGTATTTTCAAGTGAGTTGAAGATCCAATTTATCATCGCTACTCACTCTCCTTTAGTAATGGCATCCTCTGAGGAAGTATTCGATATCGAGACAGATAGCTTATATCACTTACAACTGGATAATAAAGGTAAAATAACACTTGATGAATTAGACTTCGTCAAGTATGGAGATGTTTCCTCTTGGTTAATGTCCCCAATTTTTGAATTACGACAAGCAAGATCGCAAGAAGGTGAAGCAGCCATCGAGGATGCAAAGAAAATACAGGCACTTGAAAATCCTGATATAGAAATGATAGAAGATATAACAGTTAGATTGCGTAAATATCTTTCAGCCACAGACAAATTTTGGCCTCGTTGGATTATATTTGCTGAAAGGAATGGGGTTAAATTATGATACCTTTGCAATTAATGCCCGAACCGCAGAATTTTGATCTGGATGTCCGACAAAAGGGGGCTTTATTTCTTAACAGGGTGCCAAATCCTAACTATAAAGATTTTGCAGGTAAAGATTATTGGCGAAAGGCAGCAAAAGAACTTTATAGTTCCTATCGTTCTATCTGTGCATATAGCTGTATATATTTACCTACATCTCCTGGGGTTGTGGATCATTTTTTACCTAAAACGAAATATCCTCAACTCGCCTATGAATGGAGTAATTATAGATTATGTTTAGATAGACTTAATCAGTACAAAGGTAATATTGAGAATATTTGTGATCCTTTTACGATTGAAATCGGCTGGTTCGTTCTAGATCTTCCAAGCTGTTTGATAAAACCTGGTGAAGATCTCCCCCAAGAACTCCATGATAAAATTTTATATACTATTGATGTTTTGAAGTTAAACAAGGATGATGGCTTAGTTCAAAATCGATGTGACATCATTATGTATCTTATTGAAGGGTATATAAATATGAATTTCGTGGAGGAAAAGTATCCATTCATAGCACAAGAGATTAAGAGGCAAGGATTAGTCAATAACTTATCCGATATTTTTAAAAGAATAGATTAGAGATATTTATTTAAAAAGTAATAACTATTTTACGTTAAAAAACATCATGCTGTTATTAACCATATACTATGAGGTAACATATGAAACTTGTTGAAACTGTAAATGAATTTTTTGCAATTTATGCAAAACTCGATCCCACGACAAAAGAAATCGTTGAATTTCAGTTAGTAAACCGTAAAAACAATAATACAGTCGTTACAGGGTTATCATCAATTGAAGAAGCAAGAAAAACAGCGAAAATGCTCACTGAACAATTAGAGGAAGACATCCCCCTTGAAAACCAAAAAGAAGAAATTGTAAATGATGATATTTCTGATGAAAAAAAAGAAAATACCAACCATAATTTAAGCCCAGAGAATAGTTCAACTGATAATACTGATTCTGATATTGAAAAAAATGATAAATCATATTCACCACCACGCCGAAGTCGATACGGAAAATAAAGAAAAGTTATATTATTGACACCTTCTAAATAATGAATTATTAATTTATAAATTATTTGTTATTTAGGAGGTCAGATGCTTTTAGATTTCATGGGTTTATTTATTGATCATTCTTTAATTAATTCAGTAGACAGGTATGGTCGCACACCTATTTTCTATTCAGATGATTACTATTTTACTAAGTTTTTAATTATAAACGGTGCTAATATAAATCATTTTGATAATTTAGGAAGAACACTTCTTTTTTATAGATGGCCAAAAAATGAAAATTTAATTGATGAAGTATTTAATTTTGGAGTTAATATCAACATTAAGGACAATAAAGGATTAACTGCTTTATCTTATTCTCTTTTTGCACAACAACCAGATGTGTTTATAAAGCACATATCTAAACTCCAAGCAAATGAAATAGTAATAGGGAATTTATATCCATCATCAAGTAAAGCGATTAAAAAATTGATCAACGCTAATATAAAAGTTAGATTTAACTATGTAATAAAAATTCACTATCCTCTCCTTTTATGCCGAAAAGAAGTACTTTCAATAAAAGAGTTAATAATTAATAACAATATACAATTCTCTACATCAAAAATAATACTTAGCGAATGTTCAAATGTTACCTCGATTACAAATTTCAAAAACATCTTTAGCAAAATTTTATAAGCAAGAGCTAACAAATAGAAGCGGATCTTCTATTTGTTGCCTTGTTTTTTCTTCCCTGCGGTTGAAAAAATCAACTGCCAAACTCATTATTTCTTTTTCTGTTTTTTAATAATGCTCTGTAAACTTTCATTCTGTTCTTTCTGAATACGTTTAAGTTCATCTATTTGGAACTGTTTTTCATCAATTTTAGCTAACAATCCACTATTCAATATTTTCAGTGTATTCTTTGTTTCAACAATTTCGTTATGAACTTCATTCATTCGGTAGATTCACATAATAAGTGCAACATCGTTAATCTGGAAGTAAATATGTTCGTATACCCTTAAATAATTCATTCGGGGTTTTCCCACCCCGTGTTTTTCGGGGACGATGATTTAATCGGTTTACCACAAAATTTATTTCCTGATCAGAGACTTCATTAAAATCAGTTCCCTTTGGAAAGTATTGTCTGATTAACCCATTGATATTCTCATTGATCCCTCTCTCCCAAGGCGAGTAAGGATGGGCAAAATAAATTTCAGTTTCTAATTTTTTACTTATGGTTTCATGATCTGCGAACTCCAAACCGTTATCGAAGGTGATGGTTTTAACTCTTTGTTTTAATGGATATAATACTTTCACCGCCGCTTTCGTCACTTCTGATGCCCGCTTGCCATCCAGTTTAACAATAATTGTATACAGCGTTTTACGGTCAACCAGGGTTAATAAGGCACTTTTTTTATCTTTCCCCATTATCGTATCACCTTCCCAGTCGCCGATACGCTCTTTTTTATCAACGAGTTCTGGGCGCTTATCAATACTGACCCGATTTTTAATTTTGCCTCTTTTTTCATAGCAACCATAGCGTTTACGATAGGGTTTTCTGGCAATTCGTAGATGTTGCCATAAATCACCCCCCTCTATTTTATCTTGATAAATCAGCCTATAAATCGTCTCATGATGCAAAAATATCTCTTTATGCTGCTTCAAATAATCAGCCACCTGCTCAGGACTTAAATCTTTCCAAATTAACCGTTTTATCCATTTTTTTACTTCCGGTGTGATTTTCACGGCTTTCTTAGCAAAATGACGACGAGCCAATCCCTTTAAATGAGCCTGTTCGGGGCAGTATGTCTGGACTTCTTGATTTCTCTTCAATTCTCTGCTGATGGTCGATGGGCTTCGCTTAAGTGACTCAGCAATGAAACGCTGTGAAAAACCCGCTTTTTTTAAACTGGAAATCTGGTATCTTTCTGTCTCGGTCAGTTGTGTATAGGCCATAGTGCATTTTCCTGTGGCGGGAAAGATGCCTACTATAGCAACTGACCGCCTTTCTGAAAAATTGCACTTATTAGTCGAATCCGCCCTTCATTCTTATTTTCCTTATTATTAATTGATTCTTGTAATAATAGTGCTACTTTTTCCGCTTTATTCTGAATGTGCCTTGCATTATATAATCTGGCGGTTCCTGAACCTTTCGACCACCCCATAAGTGATGAACGTAAATTTTCTTGTTCACTTTCATTTAAAGGAGAAGACATCTCATCGAGTTTTTTTGAAAACTCATAATTCCATGTATGTCGTAGTTTATGTCCCGTGAGGTTATTGAGTTCAGGAACTACCTCTCTAATAGCGGCTATCGCTTTGTGGTAAGCCATAGAAGATAATGGAGCCCCCTGACTTGGCCCAGACTTGTGAGTTACGAATAAATACTCATGTTTTCTTGCATTTTTAAAAGTTCTACGAATATTAGTAATGTAATCTCGTAGTTCTTTTGCCAACTGTTGTGATAAAGGAAGCTTCCTTTCAAAGGTTTTAACTAAAGGCTGTTTTACACGGGGATCAGCCATGTTGTCAGGTCTGCGGCGAATGGCCACACTCGAATCGCTAAAATTTATATCGCTAATACGAATGTTAAGTAGCTCACCAGACCTTATGCCTAATAGATAAAGCATTAGAATAATAAGTCTGTTTCTGTATTGAACATCTTGTTTGAACGGATTACTTTCAGAACCAACTCTTACCGCTTCGAGTAGTGAAGCTATCTGAGCATCGTTGAGTGATTTTTCTTTTTTAATTAATCGCTCAGATCTTCTTATCCTTGGTCTTCTTGCTCTTATCTTTTCGACAAGTTCTTTAATATCATGCTCTCTATGATTTGACATACATAACAAACTTCGTCCTAGCCAACCTAAGTAGTTTGCTATGTGAGTCAATCTAAAATATTTTGTAGTGTTATTAACAACTCTTTTTTCTTTGAGAGTATAAGGTAAACTCTTTTTAACTCTTGTTTTCTTCTCACAGTAATCCCTCAGAGCATCTATTTCATGAATAGCAAGATTTTCACCTGAATGGAGTCGCTCCTCTATATAAATATTTCTATCATTAAGAAAACCATACAATAAGGAGATTGCTCCAGCAATGAGTTCTATAGTTGATATAGAATCGCTTTTGTTTCTGACTTGGGTAGTTATATATAAAGTTGGGTAGTAGAGTGGAATCCCGGTTTCTTTATCAATAATCAGGCAGTATCTTTCTCCTCCATTCAAAATAAATGTATTTATACTTATTTTTTCATTAAGCCTCCAGTTATTTACAATTATGTGTATATATAACATATTATTTTTTAGCTTTCCAAATTTTTTACATCGAAATATCGGCGGCACCTGTCATTAGTGCCGTCGCAAAAATTAATTTACGATTTTGGATTTACTATATATAATGTTTATTCTATTAACCTGATTTAGATAATATTATCCACAATCATAGTTAATATGATACTTTATATATATTGTGTAAATAAAAAAATCAAATATTTATAGTTAATTATTTTATTTTTTACACTTTATTTTGTTCTTCAATTTTTTTTACCTGTTCTCGAATTGCATCATCAAGAACCACATCAACAATAGAATTACCGAATCCATACCAGATTGAATTACACAAAAAGCTCATCAACACTCCTGTGTAATCACCAATTATTGGTGCTCCATATTCATTAGGAAGGGTTTCAAAGCAAGCCTTTAGATCATCCTCACGCATAATTACAGTACACATCAGTTTTCCATCTATGACACTATTGTTATTTAATGTAATGATTTGAGATTTGTTGGTTTTGGATTTATTGCTTTTAGTTTTCTTAATTTTCATATTAAATGCCTATTATATTGCTTATGGTAGGTGTTAAGTATGTCGCCAAACTTTTATCCGTCTTAAAACTAATAATTTCATTCAATACAATGTCGAAGTATAGCTTTGAATAAAATTTTCAACTCATCCGTAGATTTAATAATTGAAATCCATATCTCATAAACATAAATCTGCTCATAATCTGCAAGTCTGTTGATTGCTTTAAATGGTCCATTCGTGTTTCCACAAAGATACTGGCTCAGCATATAAACAGCTTCCCTAGTAAACTTGTCATCAGCGAGTTCAGCCATGGCATCGAGATCAAAAATCTCGTTAAACAACCTCTCACCGAGGTTGCACATATGATTCTCACTTACAAAGCATTCAATATTCATTTTCTCTCTCCCATTCAGGCAACATTTTTTCTGGCCGTTTCAATAACAGACTGAATCCAGTCCTCAACTTCACTTTCAACAAAGGCAATGGAGCGAAGGCCGATCTTTACCGGCTGCGGAAACCGGCCTTCGCTGACCAGCCGATAGATCCAAGCTTTGCCGTAGCCGGTCCGTGAAAGAACTTCTGATAGACGGATTAGACGAGTTGGTTGATTGTTCATTTTGTTTTCCCCTTGTCGTTGCGATGAGGTCACTATACGAACAACAGGGAAAATAAAGGAGTGAAGCTCCTGAGGCGGAGTTTCACAACTGTTATGTAAGATGAAGGTCAAGAAGTTGGTGCAGTACAGAATCGGGGAATTTGACTCCACCTGAACTTCCCCCCTTTTGAGGAAGGTACTTACTCCCCTTAACCTCCATAGATAAGGAATACCTTTTCAGGATTTACGAAGCTCTTGTTTAACCCGACCGGGCTATGTCCTGATATCGGGCAGGTCTAAGCCATACAATATCGCTGGATTCACTTTGGGTTCAGGGCAATATAGTGGAAGGATAAACCAGGGAGACAATTGGCTTTAACGAGATCAGTGTCAGAAGTTGCAGTGATGTTGTGATCTACAACTTGGTACATTGTTTCGCAACAGAAACATGAGATGAGAGCAATCCAACGTAAACAGTGATTACAAAAGTAATATTATAAGCAACCTACTAGTCTCTTGTCGGTTACGAAAAGTATCTGTACAAGTGTCATAAGAATCTCTAAATAAGTCTTGATAAATCAATACCATAAATTGTAAAGTTAGCACATCAATTACCTTCGCGATTAATCTAACTTAAAAGAAAATTTTGTTCCAAGGATCAAAAAAATGAGCAGTGTAAATGTATTTCTTAGCGTCGGGAACGTAGCAAACCGTGAACAGGAAGATTTTGTTCAGGCTATCGAGAGTAGACTTAGAAGCGAAGGACTTAATCCACTCACACTTGGGCGTAATCATTTCAGTTCTGAAGCTCCTTTAAAAGCAATCACCGAACTGATGGATACTTGTGAAGGAACGGTAGTTATTGCTATTGAACGATTGTATTTCGCATCTGGTATAGAGCGACGAGGAGGGGAAAACTCCATTGCTCTATCTGACACAAGTATAGCCACTCCCTGGAATCAGATTGAAGCTGCCCTTTCTTACAGTCGTGGGCTTCCTTTGCTGGTTATTGTGGCAAAAGAAGTAAGAACAGAAGGGTTACTTGAACCGGGTTATGACTGGTTTGTCCAGAGAGTCAACCCAGAAGCCTCCGCACTTCATTCTGATGAGTTTAGTGGTATCCTTGCAAGCTGGAAGGGAAAACTCAGTGAGCGTAAAAAACAAAAATACCGAAATCTGGAATTAGAAAAAATGACAATTGGAGAAATCACCTCAAGTTTAAGACCGGCACATCTCTGAAGCCTACTTGGTGTTTTAGCTACAACAGCTATAGGTGCATTTGCCTTAGGTTCGAAACTGTTGGGCTGGCTTTCGTAAAGTGTACAAATTATATATGAAGAATCAGATTCAATCATTTCCCCTTTATTATATGCATTAGAGATATCAGACATGGATAATTTTGAAAACAATAAAGGAATGCCAATATTTTTGGATGAAATCCCAAGAAACATTTCTGACTCGTTAGATCTTATTGATGTTGATGCTTGGTTTCCTTCAAACAATGCTGCCCAAAAGCTATGGCGTTGTTTAGAGAGCTTAAGGGATTTAGATGAATTAGTCTTTGATGCTGCGCAACAGAAAAATGCAACGAAGAAAAAAAGGAAGTTAAAGATAGCTCTAACTCATCTTCACTCTTTAGCTATGTGTTTGGATGATCTTTGTAATGAGATCCATAGTAATAAAGACACTCGATCTCTACTTGATGAAAAAAGTGTTGCTGAAGTGTTAGAGATACAAAAGTTATTCTCTTCCCTACTACCACATGATCATAAAGCCGATATATCTACAGCCAGAAATAAAGTATCTGCACACATTGATAAAAAGATGAATCCATTTAAAGCACAGGAAATCATTGGGTTAATACCTTCAAATGAATTCGGCCGTTGTTTACATATTTGCTTGCATTTAGTGTTAGATTTAACAAAACTAAATATTTATCATTGGTCATGCAAAGCACCAAATTATAACTACGTGCGATTTATGACTAATGAGCCATTCATACTTACAGCAAAAGTAGATGGTGAGAAAATGTTAGAATTGGCAGCCTTGCATATTGCTAATAATTCTCCCAAAAACGATATACCAGAGATCGTACAAAGTCTTGTAACACATTCACAATGGATGTTTAAGAAAGGTCAACCAAGGATTTCAGGTCTAAAAGAGGAAAACAAAGATAACTGGAATACATTCAAAACATATTCACATTTTCATAAACCAGATATCTTAGAATAATGAGTTTATTGCATATACAACAGCGAAATACTGCACATATCTGTTTTTTGTATTACCATTAATATATCATTACACTAACACACTCATGAAATTTAAAATCAACCATTCCTATGCAACATAAAAAATAAATATTACAACATCATATATTCAAATACTATTACATAAATCAATCCGATAGTTTCATAACATCGGAAACCGTCATTTCTTTCAAATGACTATTCTTATTCATGAAGAAATGGAATTGCCTGATAAAATCAGTTGTGCTGGCTTTAAAAGCCAATGGTCTGTCAGTATCTTTTATTTGGCTGGACTCCCTCATTTCACTTTCTTCGTCATCGTCTGTATATAACAATCTGGATAATCTATCGTCTGAAACACGGATTTTTTTAACAGCGGCCCATACCAAGATGTCAAGCATAGGTATTATACGATAACTGATGAGTTTCTTGATAGTTCCATATCCAAAGCGAACAGATTCTAATGGATTTTCATCAATGTCCTTAATTTTACGCCATTGTGGAAGTGCAGCCTTAAGCGACTCTGCAATTTCTTCGTCTGTACCACTTGCCAAATCGATCTCTAACATTACTGTCCGGTCAAATTGATCGGGCATGATATCTGAAAGTGATTCTTCACGCAGATCTCTGTTTATAGAATAATTGTCACCTTCATGCCAAAGAAAACCTCCACGTTGCATTGCAATAATGCTCGTTTCAGCAAGGCGATCAAGAGTTGTTAGAAAAAAATGTGGCGGTTGAAACAGCTTATTGGCAGGAGTCATGTATCCAAGTTGCCCTTCTTGAATCAAAAAAGGGTTGCCACTAAAAACTTTTGAGAAGTAACCCATAAGAGTTTTGCTCTCAAAGTCATCTCGATACTCTTTAAAGAATAAGTTCCGAGCCCATAACTCATGGTAGAAATGTATCAATGAGAGGTTTTCAAATTTGCGATACGTATCAACCTTAAACCAACTCTTGATGTCTTTTGTATGCTCCGTTTTCCAGTTTTGCATCTCATTATCCACGAATGAAATTTAATCATATCGTATCATACGGTTATGATGGGCAAATGAAAATCCCCCTGTCCAGGCACACAAAAAACACATAGGACAGCAGGGATTTTGAGAAACTATTTACCTCTGAAATCAAATGGTGAAACTTGTCGTATTCTAAGAAGGTCAAGGTAATCAGCCCACCACTGCAACATAAGCCTTCTTTCATCAAGGTGTTCTGCTTTATGAATGTAGGCAGCACGAACGGAGTTTCGCTCTTGGTGGCTCATCTGCCGTTCAACAGCATCCCTTGACCATTTTCCCGATTCGATTAAGGCACTACAAGCCATCGCCCTGAATCCATGCCCACAGACCTCCACGGTTGTGTCATAGCCTATAGACCTCAAAGCCTTGTTTACCGTGTTTTCACTCATAGGCTTTCTGAAATCATGGTCGCCAATGAACACAAGTTCAAATTCGCCGCTGATTTCTCTGACGGCTTTTAGAAGTTCTAAAGCCTGACGACTTAACGGCACGAGGTGTGGGGTCTTCATTTTTGAGCCTCGATGGGAATGTTTGACCCCTGGCAATGGCTTGCGTTCTCCTGGGATAGTCCACATCGCATTTTCAAAGTCGATCTCCGACCATCTTGCGAATCTGAGTTCGCTGGAACGAATGAAAATGAGTAATGTAAGCTTCACGGCTAACTTCGTGAGTTTCCTACCTTTGAATTTTTCAATTCGTTCCAGGAGTTCAGAGAAACGATCAAACGGTAATGCCGGTTTGTGGGTTCGTTTTGCTACAGCGATTGCCCCAGACATTTCTTGGGCCGGATTATAGTCAATTAAGCCATTCTGGACTGCATATCGCAAAATTGCTGTGGTTCGTTGTTGTAGACGGGCTGCTACTCCTAACCGTCCAGAAGCTTCAACAACTTTGATCGGAACGAATAGATCCTTGGTTTTAAGCTCGATTATCTTTCTCTTTCCTATGAAGGAGAAAAGGTTATCTTCAAGGCTTTTTAGAACTCTCTCGCTATGGGAATCTGACCATTTCCTTTTACAGGCAGTATGCCAGTCCCTGGCAACTGCTTCGAATGTCAGGGCTTCGCTTTGCTCGATCTTGTCTGCTTTTTTCTTCTCTGAAGGGTCGATACCATCAGATACCAACTTTTTGGCTTCATCTCGTTTCCTGCGGGCTTCACCAAGAGAAACCATTGGATAAACACCCAATGCCAAAACTTTTTGTTTACCCTCGAAACGGTATTGGAGTCGCCAGTATTTTGAGCCATTGGGGTTAATCAGCAGGTGCATACCCTGCCCATCAGTGAGTTTGAAGGGTTTGTCGGAGGGCTTGGTAGTCCTAACTTTGATATCGGTGAGAGCCATCAGTTGATACCTCCAGTGTTGGTACCAAAATCAATCGAACCGGGAATACCATCATCAGTTGGTATATGTTCAAGGAATTGAGTAGACGTGGACAGACTAAGCAGAGTCAGAAATCCGCTTAAGTTACTGTTTTTATGGACTAAAGTATACGTTAATAGACTTGAAAAAAGCTTTTTATGGTGCCGAAGGCCGGACTCGAACCGGCACACCCGAAGGCGGTTGATTTTGAATCAACTGCGTCTACCGATTTCGCCACTTCGGCACTGAAGTAGTATGCGGAAAACGAGGGCCATTATACCTGTCAGCGATCTGTTAGCAACTGTTATCCTTCTAACTTTGGTTTAAGTGTCGAAAAAAAGATCAGACCCATCTATTCAACACAAATGCGCGTTCAATTACTGAGCATAAAAGCCCTAAATAAATACACCCAGCAATATCTTTTCTACCTGACGTCGATAGACAACCTACAATCACCTTATATAATCTCAGCATGATAATTCGCTATGAGGTAAATGGTTATGACGATTATTAGCTGGATTGGCGCCGGGATCTTTTTGGGCATTGTCATTGGCGCGTTGATGATGCTGTTTAAGAAGAATAAATAACAGCTTTTGCTATCTTTATGCTGTTTGTGAATTCACTGGAAATATGCCGATTGGTCAATTCAAAATGAATAAACAGTTTTTTAAGATCTTCTCTGCTTTTGCCATAGTGTTGGCTCTTACAGCCTGCTCTTCTTCAAATAAAACATTTTCGGCAAAGTTTTTGCAACCGAAGAAACAACCATTGAAATGGGAAGTGTTCGAAGGCAATGCGAGAACTAAAAAGCTAGCTTCACAGTTGGTTGATCAGTATGCACAGGATATTTTCAACGGCAGCAATGCGCAAGGCATGGCGATGGTGGTGATTGATAATAATCAGACGGTTTACCGTAGTTTCGGTGAAACCCGTCCAGGAAATGGTATCCGTCCGAAGCCCGATTCTATCATCCGTATTGCCTCGCTAACTAAGTTGATGACCAGTGAGGTTATGATCAAATTAGAAGAAGATGAGGTTCTGCGCTCCACCGATCCGTTGCAGGATTATAGCTATTATGGCGTGAAAGTGCCCCAATACAGCCCTCTTCAACCTATCCGGTTGTTCCACCTGGCAAGCCATACCAGTGGTTTACCTCGTGAGCAGCCGGGAGGTAAATGGGGGCGACCTGTTTTTGTCTGGCCTACACAAGCCAATCGCTGGGTCTGGTTAAAAACAGCTCAATTAGACTCCGCACCAGGCACAACAGCATCTTATTCCAATCTGGCCTACGATTTATTGGCAGATGCGCTCTCTAAGGCTACGGGTAAGCCATATACTCGTTTGTTACATGATAAGATCACCGGCCCTTATTACATGAAAGACACTACACTGACACCAAACCGTTCCCAGTGTGCTCGTTTGATGGAAAGTTATAAGCCGAGTCCGTGTCTTAATACGATTGCTGCGGCAGGCAGCGGTGGAATCTATTCAACACCAAAGGATATGCAGCGTTGGATGCAGCAATTTTTATCATCAGACAGTCAGTTACGCAAACAAACCGCGAGTCGCGAACAAGGTATTTATTTTAAACGTTCCGCTCTGGCTTCAATTAAAGGGATGGATGTTGCCGGTCAGGCAGATGGCGTTGGCCTTGGTTGGGTTTACATGAACACCCGTGGTGATGTACCGGGTATTTATCAGAAAACCGGCGGCGGAGGGGGGTTTAATACGTATATGGCAATGATCCCCGAACAAAATATCGGGGTGTTTGTGGTGATCACTCGTAAACAACACAGCCATTTCAGTAAGGTAACAACCGGGGTTAATCAATTGGTCACGGCATTGTCGAGGAATCATCATCAGGCGTGATCCTTTTATATCTTAAAATCGAGATGCTCAGGATAGGGTTCTTCTTAACCAAAAACCCTATCCCTATGGTGCCTTGATTGCTAAAAGCTACTGTCTCTTAAGGAGTAAATAAATACTCACAGTAAGGAACAATAAGCTTGGCAACAGTGCCGCCAAAACCGCAGGCATGTTGTACACCAAGCTCAGTGGACCAAAGATCTCATTAAGTACATAAAATAGGAAACCAAAGCTTATCCCTGTTACTATCCTCACTCCCATCGGCACACTACGCAGTGGTCCGAAGATGAAAGAGAGCGCCATCAACATCATCACTGCAACAGAAAGTGGCGCAAATATTTTTTTCCACATATTCAGTTGATAACGACCTGACTCCTGTTCACTCTGCTTAAGGTACTTGATGTACTGATATAAGCCGCTGATGGAAAGCGCTTCAGGTTCAAGCGCCACCACATTCAACTGTTCTGGCGTCAGGAGAATTTTCCAATCAGCAGAAAGACGTTGTGAGCCAGTGATTTTTTTACTGTCTGTCAGATCGGATTCTTCCACCTGAGAAAGCTTCCACAGGTCGCTATCTTCATCATAAACCGCACTGGCCGCATACTTTACAGAGAGTAGTTTTTTATCATCACTAAAATGATAGATATTGACGCCTTTAATCTCTGTATCACTCACAATCCGCTGGATGTAGATAAAATCATCCCCATCTTTCGCCCACATACCTTTCGTTGTTGAAACCAGAGAACCACCAAGCATCTTCTGAGCCCGGTAATTACGTGCCATCTGTTCACCTTGTGGCGCGACCCATTCACCGATAACCATAGTCAGGATCACCAACGGAATAGCGGTTTTCATTACTGAGCCAGCAATCTGCATGCGGGTAAATCCAGACGCCTGCATGACCACCAATTCACTACGGGTCGCCAGCGTACCAAGACCCAGTAAGGCGCCAAGCAAAGCGGCCATCGGGAAGAATATCTGAATATCTTTCGGTACGCTTAACAGAGCATAAAGACCCGCGGAAATAGTGGTATATTCCCCCTGCCCCACTTTTCTTAGCTGATCAACAAACTTAATAATGCCGGAAAGCGATACCAGCATAAACAGCGTCATCAGAATAGTCTGTAGAATAGTCCGCCCGATATAACGATCTAATACACCAAACATCAGGCTACTCCTCTGCCTTTGAAACGAGCCCGAATCCTACGCATCGGCAAGGTATCCCAAATATTGAGAACCAGCGCCAGCGTTAAATAAGCCCCGTTAACTAACCACATCCAGATAAGAGGGTCCAATTTGCCTTTACTGCCGTTAGAACGCAGAGAACTTTGTAGTAAGAAGAAAATTAGATATAGCAGCATCGCAGGCAACATACTGAGTACCCGCCCTTGACGCGGGTTTACCACACTTAACGGTACAACCATCATGGCCATAATCAGTACCGAGAGCACCAGAGTCAGACGCCAATGGAACTCAGCGCGGGAATGCTTATCATCATCCTGCCATAACTGAACAATAGACTTCTGTTCAACTTTATTACTATCTACGATTGAAGTTTGATGTCCGACAATGGCTTGATAATCATGGAACTCAGTGATCCTAAAATCACGCAACATCGCCGTGCCTTCATAACGGGTGCCATGATTGAGGATAACCACCTGTTTGCCATCAGGCCGCTCCACCATATGACCGCCATCAGAGATCACCACGGAAGGACGCTGGTTATCAACGGGACGAAGTTGGGCAAGGAATACGTTTTCAAATTTATTGCCGTGCACGTTGCCAATATAGAGCACCAGATTACCATCTTCGGAAGGTTTGAACCGCCCTTCCATGATAGCCGCTAAACTTGGATTAGCTTTAGCATCAGCCACCACATGTTCCTGATATTTCGAAGACCACGGCATGACCCAAATGACATTCACTGCCGCTAACACGGAAGTTAACAACGCCATAATAAGCGCCGAAACCACCAGCACACGCTTGCCCAAACCACACGCATGCATAACAGTTATTTCACTTTCAGTATAGAGTTTACTGAAAGTCATCAATATCCCAAGAAACAGACTCAGGGGCAAAATCAACTGCGCCATTTCAGGCACACCTAATCCTAACAAGGATAAAACTAAATTTGCCGGGACGTCCCCTTCCACTGCGGCACCCAAAATTTCGACTAATCTTTGACAGAAAAAGATCAGTAAAAGGATAAAGAGTATCGCAACTTGGCTTTTCAGGGTTTCCCGTACCAGATATCTAATGATGATCACGCTTATTACGCCTGTGAAAACTTGTCTTTTTGCAGGAAAATCGCTAACTTCATTGTATATATACCATTTATTATGTGCATCAGTTTGGCTTCCTCACTGCTAAAATGATATCGAAGCATTCCATATTCAGGTTCCCAGTCAGAACATACTTATATAGTTAGCTAAACAATAACAAATAGTGCGCTTAGCTTAACATAAATAGTTAATTTTCTATGGGGTAGATTAATGCGGAACGCTATATTTTAGCGATAGCATCCGTCTTTGTCTTTAAGATTCAGGAGAACGCATGGAGTTTAGTGTAAAAAGCGGTAGCCCGGAAAAACAACGTAGTGCATGTATCATTGTCGGCGTTTTCGAACCTCGCCGCCTTTCCTCTATCGCTGAACAACTCGATAAAATAAGTGATGGTTACATCAGTGCATTGCTGCGCCGCGGTGAACTAGAAGGCAAAGTTGGTCAATCACTGCTGCTGCATCATGTTCCCAATGTGTTATCTGAACGTATTCTGCTTATCGGCTGTGGTAAAGAGCGCGAATTGGATGAACGCCAGTATAAACAGATTATTCAGAAAACTATCAATACCCTCAATGAAACGGGTTCAATGGAAGCTGTTTGCTTCTTAACAGAATTGCATGTTAAAGGCCGCAATAATTATTGGAAAGTACGTCAAGCGGTGGAAACAGCAAAAGAGTCTCTCTATGTTTTCAACCAGCTAAAAAGTAATAAAAATGAGTTGCGCCGCCCACTGCGTAAAATGGTTTTCAATGTTCCGACCCGTCGGGAGCTAACCAGCGGTGAACGTGCAATCCAGCACGGCCTTGCCATTGCTGCCGGTATCAAAGCGGCCAAAGATCTTGGTAATATGCCACCCAATATCTGTAATGCAGCTTATCTGGCTTCTCAGGCACGCCAGCTCGCAGATTCTGCCAATAGCCATATTACAACAAAAGTGATTGGTGAAGAGCAGATGAAAGAGCTAGGCATGAATGCCTATCTGGCGGTTGGTCAAGGTTCTCAAAATGAATCTCTGATGTCAGTCATGGAATATAAAGGCAGTTCTGATAAAAATGCCAAACCCATCATCCTGGTTGGCAAGGGACTGACTTTTGACTCCGGCGGTATTTCAATCAAATCTGCGGGCGGCATGGACGAGATGAAATACGATATGTGTGGGGCTGCAACAGTTTATGGCGTGATGCGCGTCGTTTCTGAGCTACAATTGCCGCTCAATGTCATTGGTGTCATGGCTGGTTGCGAGAATATGCCAGGCGGCCGCGCTTACCGACCTGGAGATATTTTAACCACCCTATCTGGTCAGACTGTCGAGGTACTCAACACCGATGCCGAAGGCCGTCTGGTTCTGTGCGACGCATTAACTTACGTTGAACGTTTTGATCCAGAATTAGTCATTGATATCGCTACACTGACCGGTGCTTGCATCACAGCTCTTGGTAACCATTACAGTGGATTGTTATCCAACCATAATCCATTGGCCCATGAGTTACTCAATGCTTCAGAACAAGCCGGCGATCGCGCATGGCGCCTGCCAATGACTGACGAGTTTCTTGAGCAAATCGATTCTAACTTTGCCGATCTGGCGAATACCGGCGGCAGTGCGGGTGGTGCGATTACCGCCGCCTGTTTCTTGTCCCGCTTCGCAACAAAATATCACTGGGCCCATCTGGATATCGCAGGTACGGCCTGGCGTTCAGGTAAAGCAAAAGGCGCAACAGGTCGCCCGGTTGCACTACTGTCACAATTCCTGTTAAATCGGGCAGGAAGTGCCGGTATCAATAACGACGATTAATTTGATTCCCCGCTTAGCTTATCAAAAGGGCATTTGACAATGCCCTTTCTCCGTAACAGAGACATTATGAAAAGTGCCACGTTTTATTTACTGGAACAGCCATCACCTCAGGCAGATTTGCAAGCTCACGAATGGCTGGCATGTCAATTTGCGGCTGACCAATGGCGAGCAGGAAAACGGGTGCTCATTGCCTGTGAAAATCAGCAACAGGCAGAAAAGTTAGATGAAGCCTTATGGCAACGGGAGCCTCATCAGTTCGTCCCACATAATCTTGCTGGCGAAGGGCCAAGGTATGGCGCGCCGGTTGAGTTATGTTGGCCGCAAAAACGGGGAAATGCGCCCCGTGATATCCTAATAAATCTGTTGCCGCAATTTGCAGACTTTGCCACCGCTTTCCATGAAGTGATAGACTTCGTTCCTATAGATGAAAATTTGAAACAGTTGGCGCGTGAACGATATAAATC
This sequence comes from Photorhabdus aballayi, assembly GCF_026153155.1. NCBI lineage: Bacteria > Pseudomonadati > Pseudomonadota > Gammaproteobacteria > Enterobacterales > Morganellaceae > Photorhabdus > Photorhabdus aballayi. The sequence continues at coordinate 23,628 of NZ_JAPFCD010000005.1, forward strand.
ATATCGTAGCGTCGGCTTTAATTTGACCATGGCAACGCCGCCAACATACTAAGTATCAAGATAAAATGGAAAAAACACCCGCAACTCAAACGCAAGCCGAGCCATCTCTCGATAAGACGTACAATCCTAAAGAAATTGAGCAGCCTCTTTATAACCATTGGGAGAAAAGTGGTTACTTCAAGCCTAACGGCGATACTAGCCGTGAGAGTTTTTGTATTGTTATCCCACCACCAAACGTGACCGGTAGCCTGCATATGGGCCATGCGTTTCAACAAACCATTATGGATACCATGATCCGTTATCAGCGAATGCAGGGTAAAAATACTTTGTGGCAGTCCGGTACTGACCACGCAGGTATTGCTACTCAAATGGTGGTTGAGCGCAAGATCGCAGCAGAAGAAGGCAAAACCCGTCACGATTATGGCCGTGATGCGTTTATCGATAAGATCTGGCAGTGGAAAGCAGAATCCGGCGGCACGATTACCAATCAGATGCGTCGTCTGGGTAACTCCGTTGACTGGGAGCGCGAGCGTTTCACTATGGATGAAGGTCTATCCAACGCCGTAAAAGAAGCCTTTGTCCGTTTGTATCAAGAAAATCTCATTTATCGCGGTAAGCGCCTGGTTAACTGGGACCCGAAGTTGCACACTGCAATTTCCGATCTGGAAGTTGAGAATCGTGAAGTTAAAGGTTCTATGTGGCATTTACGTTATCCATTGGCCGATGGTGTCACAACCGCAGAAGGGAAAGATTACCTGATCGTTGCAACTACCCGGCCTGAAACTATGTTAGGCGATACCGGCGTAGCTGTTAACCCGGAAGATCCGCGTTATAAGGATTTAATCGGCAAAGAAATCATTCTGCCATTAGTTAACCGCCGCATTCCTATTGTCGGTGATGAACATGCGGATATGGAAAAAGGTACCGGTTGTGTAAAAATCACACCTGCCCATGACTTCAATGACTATGAAGTGGGTAAACGTCATGCTCTGCCGATGATCAATATCATGACTCTGGATGGCAACATCCGTCATGAAGTAGAAGTTTTCGATACTCATGGCGAGATTTCTGATAGTTACAGTTCTGATATTCCGGCTGAATATCAAGGCATAGAGCGTTTTGCCGCCCGTAAAGCTATTGTGGCTGAGTTCGAAAGACTGGGTTTGCTGGTTGAAATTAAAGCTCATGATCTGACCGTTCCTTATGGCGATCGCGGCGGAGTGGTTATTGAACCCATGCTGACTGATCAATGGTATGTTCGTACCGCGCCTCTGGCGAAAGTGGCTATCGAAGCCGTTGAAAATGGCGATATCCAGTTTGTACCTAAACAGTATGAAAATATGTACTACTCCTGGATGCGCGATATTCAGGATTGGTGTATCTCTCGCCAATTATGGTGGGGCCACCGTATCCCGGCATGGTATGACGCCAACGGTAATGTTTATGTCGGTCGCAGTGAAGAAGAAGTCCGTCGTGAAAACAATCTGGGCGAGGATATCTCTTTAAACCAGGATGAAGATGTACTGGATACTTGGTTCTCTTCCGGTTTATGGACTTTCTCTACCCTTGGTTGGCCTGAACAAACTGACGCATTGAAGACCTTCCACCCAACCGATGTGTTGGTGAGTGGCTTTGATATTATTTTCTTCTGGATTGCCCGTATGATCATGATGACCATGCATTTCATCAAAGATGAAAATGGCAAACCTCAGGTTCCATTTAAGACGGTCTATATGACTGGCCTTATCCGGGATGACGAAGGTCAGAAGATGTCAAAATCCAAAGGGAATGTCATTGACCCACTGGACATGGTTGACGGTATTTCTCTGGAAGATCTGCTAGAAAAACGTACTGGCAATATGATGCAGCCACAATTGGCTGAAAAAATCCGTAAACGTACCGAGAAGCAATTCCCGACAGGTATTGAAGCGCATGGTACCGATGCCCTGCGCTTTACATTAGCAGCGCTGGCTTCAACAGGTCGTGATATCAACTGGGATATGAAACGCCTGCAAGGTTACCGTAATTTCTGTAACAAATTGTGGAATGCCAGCCGCTTTGTTCTTATGAACACAGAAGGTCAGGATTGCGGCCAAAATGGCGGTGAAATGGTGTTATCACTGGCTGATCGTTGGATTCTGGCTGAATTTAACCAGACAGTAAAAGCTTACCGTGAAGCACTGGATACATATCGTTTCGATATGGCTGCCAATATTCTTTATGAATTCACCTGGAACCAGTTCTGTGACTGGTATCTGGAGCTCTCTAAACCGGCAATTAACAAAGGTTCGGAGGCGGAAGTTCGTGGCGCTCGTCATACTCTGATTGAAGTTCTGGAAGGATTATTGCGTCTGGCTCACCCGATTATTCCATTTATCACCGAGACCATCTGGCAACGGGTGAAAGTGGTTAAAGGGATTAAGGCAGATACCATTATGCTGCAACCGTTCCCTGAATTTGATCTAGCGAAAACGGATGAGTTGGCGCTGAACGATCTGGAATGGATTAAGGAAGCGATTATTGCAGTACGTAATATCCGTGCTGAAATGAATATCGCCCCAGGCAAACCATTGGAAGTTTTGCTACGTAATGCCGATGCTGATGCACAACGTCGTGTAGCGGAAAACCTGAATTTTATTCAGGCAATGGGCCGCTTATCTTCTGTCACGCTTTTGTCTGCGGGTGAAGAAGCGCCGATTTCTGTCACTAAACTGATTAATGGCGCAGAAGTATTAATCCCAATGGCTGGCTTAGTGGATAAAGAAGCTGAACTAAGCCGTTTGAATAAAGAGATTGAGAAGCTGGATAAAGAAATTGGCAGCATTGAAGGTAAACTGTCAAATGAAGGTTTCGTTAGCCGTGCGCCCGAAGCTGTTGTAGCCAAAGAGCGTGAACGTCTGGCAAGCTGCAATACATCAAAAGAGAAGCTGCTGGCTCAGAAAGAAACGATTGCCGCATTGTAATATTCATAAAAAATAAATTTCCACCAAAGCCACTGCAATTCATTGTCAGTGGCTTTTTAATTTAAATAGTAAACGATAAAATTAATAATAAAATGTAAATTCAACCGATTCTATATAATAACCATCAAGTATATTGAAAATAACAATATCGATTCTATTAACATGAATAATCATCTGTTTTATTCTTTTCCATATTTATACATCTTAAATGACAATATGATATAATTTTATTTTATATATAAATCATTGGATTTAGCATATTATATAGAGAATAAAATCATATAAATATATTATTACAAGTAAAAATGCAAACAATAATGCAACTTTAGTTTAACTCAATACTCAATTGTTTATTATTCGGAATATTCTATACCCTATGGATTTCAAGATGCATCGCGACGGCAAGGGAGAGAATCCCCGGGAGCATATACCCAATGGATTTCAAGTTGCATCGCGACGGCAAAGAAGCGAATCCCCGGGAGCATAGATAACTATGTGACCGGGGTGAGTGAGTGCAGCCAACAAAGAGGCAGCTTGAAAGATGACGGGTATAGATAACTATGTGACTGGGGTGAACGAGCGCAACCAACAAAGAGGCAACTTGAAAGATGACGGGTATATTTCAGTTGGCATTATTAAGGTGGCAATAAATAGTCAATATAGAGTACAAGCAGCAACCAAAACAGACATGAAGTCCACAAGGATCACACATTTCCAACGCAATAAATTAATTCACTAATTTATAACAACACGGAGAAATAAAATGAAAACAATTCTTACTCTATTATTGGCAAGTACTATCCAACTCAGTCTCGTACATTCAGCTAATGCAGAATCAACCCTTGATAAGATTAAATCCACCGGCATATTCAAAATAGCAACTGAAGGAGCTTATCCACCATTTACTTATCACGATGCCTCAGGTACTTTAACCGGCTTTGATGTCGACATTGGCCGTGAAATTGCACACCGGTTGAATGTCAAACCAACATTTATTGAAGGAAAATGGGACGGACTAATTGCCGGGTTGGATGCTGGACGTTCTGATGCAGTAATTAATCAAATTACGATTACACCCGAGCGCAAGAAAAAATATGACTTCTCCATCCCCTATATCACATCGCAAGCAGTACTTATCATTAATAAAGATAACAATAACATAAGAACATTCAGTGATTTACAAGGCAAAACCTCAGCACATACTCTAACCAACAACTTCGCCCAAATAGCAAGAGATAACGGTGCAGAAATTATTGGCACGAATGGATTTAGTCAGGAAATCGAATTGGTGAGTACCGGCAGAGCCGATGCCACTATTAATGATAATCTATCTTATCTGGACTATAAAAAGCATAAACCAAACGCACCAGTAAAAATTATCGCCACCAGCCCCAATGCAGGGCAGACAGCGGTTTTACTTCGTCAGGGGGAGCCAGAATTAAAAGTTGCTATTGATCAAGCAATCACTGACATCAAAGCCGATGGTACTTACCAGCGTATCTGGGCTCACTATTTTGGCGATAATCCTCCCGAATAAGTGAAATATTCCCGCTCTCAAATATAAAGTTTCCTGGAGATTGAAGACAAATTCTGACCAGGGAACTTTATCATTAATTCCGTTGAATTGAATAATAAGTAATTATTTGAATTAAATATAAAACATATTAATTTATAAAAATTATTTTATATATCAAAAATGACAATATGATATAACTTTATTTTATATATACAAATTCACAGCTTGCCATATGATATTTAAAAAAATCACATATAAATATATTGTTATACCTAATAGATTTCGAGTTGCAGCGCGGCGGCAAGTGAACGAATCCCCAGGAGCATAGATAACGATGTGACTGGGGTGAGTGAAAGCAGCCAACAAAGCAGCAGCTTGAAAGATAAAGGGTATTATTACACACGATAGGGAAAATATATGGAGCCCTCTTGGTTCAATCTAGTACTCGATTCTTTTTGGCCTATGCTTTATGCGGGTTTTACTTTCACTATTCCACTAACGCTTATTACCTTTACTCTCGGTATCATACTAGGTTTTATCGTAGCGCTTATCCGGCTTTACGGGCCAAAACCGCTTATTGCCGTCGCAAAATTCTACGTCTGGCTGATCCGCGGCACACCGTTGCTGGTACAACTGTTTCTTATTTTTTACGCCTTACCTAGCGTCGGCATTACGTTAGGCGCATTCACCTCAGCGGTGATTGGTTTCACGTTGAATATTGGCGCCTATACCTCCGAGGTGATTCGCGCGACTTTATTGTCTGTACCAAAAGGACAGTGGGAAGCGGCTTATTCTATCGGTATGAGCTGGACACAATCATTACGTCGGATTATTCTACCTCAAGCAGCAAGAATCGCGATTCCACCACTCTCAAACACATTTATTTCACTGGTGAAAGATACTTCACTGGCCTCAGTCATTACCGTACCGGAGCTTTTCCTTGCTGCACAACGTATTGCTGCGGTGACTTATCAACCTCTCATTCTTTATACTGAAGCGGCAATACTTTATCTGATAATCAGTTCAGTGTTGTCATCACTACAAGCCCGTCTGGAAAAGAAATTTTCGCAAAAGAGTGACACACAGGAATTAAAAAATGATCCAACTCTCCGGCATTGAAAAAAGTTTTGACGGGCACAAGGTCCTGAAAAAAATCGATCTCACCATTGAGGAAGGCAGCCTGACGGCACTAATTGGCCCATCTGGAAGCGGCAAAAGCACGCTATTACGCTGCATCAACTTATTAGAAACTCCCCAAGCCGGGAAGCTCCAGATCGGCAATGAAAGCATGACCTTCACCGGAAAAGGACGGATTGCTCACAAGGATATACAACGGATTCGCCAACAAACCGGCATGGTGTTTCAAAACTTTCAGCTTTTCCCTCACCTCACAGTCATTGAAAACATTATGGAAGGGTTAATCTGGGTTCAAAAATGGTCGCGTGAACAGGCTAAACAGCGAGCGCTTGAACTACTGGAAAAGGTCGACATGTCACACAAGGCCGATGTCTTTCCAGCCACACTATCCGGTGGTCAGCAACAGCGCGTAGCGATTGCCCGGGCACTAGCGCCTTCGCCCAAAGTGTTATTATGCGACGAGCCAACTTCCGCGCTTGATCCAGAATTATCACAGGAAGTTGTCGCCGTATTAAAACAGTTGGCTAAAGAAGGAACCACGATGTTAATGGCTACCCATGATCTGCGTTTAGCAGCAAATCTTGCCCACGACGTCATATTTTTAGAATCCGGGGAAATTGTCGAATCAGGAACGTCGAAAACGATTTTCACCCATGCCCTTAAACAACGTACTGTGGAATTTGTTTCAACCTTAACCAATACCTTACCGGATTGGGAAATATAACCCACCGTTAAAATAACTTTGCCGTAATTGATCTGAGAATCAATTGATGACTATCAAATAAATTTTTTAACAGTTTGGAGAAAAAAGATGAAAACGTTACTTACCGCATTATTAGCGGGTGTTATTCAATTCGGCATTGCTTATTCTGCGCATGCAGATTCTGGCCTTGATAATATTAAATCAACAGGTGTATTCAAAATCGCTACCGAAGGAACCTATCCGCCATTTACCTATCACGATGCCTCTGGAGCCTTGACTGGATTTGATATTGATATTGGCCGCGAAATCGCACGACGTCTGAATGTCAAAGCCGAGTTTACCGAAGGCAAGTGGGACGGGCTTATTGCCGGGCTGGATGCCAAACGCTATGACGCGGTACTTAATCAGGTCGCTATTACGCCAGAACGCCAAAAGAAATATGATTTTTCCGCGCCGTATATCATATCTAAAGCTGTACTTATCACCCGGAAAAATAATGACAATATAAAAACGTTCAGCGATCTGAAAGGTAAAACCTCAAGCCATAGTTTAACCAGCAATTACGCCCAATTAGCAAAACGTTTCGGGGCGGAAATCGTTCCTACCGAAGGGTTTAATCAGGCAATCGATTTGGTTGCTACAGGCAGGGCTGATGCCACTATCAACGATAATCTGTCCTATCTCGATTTTAGGAAACACAGACCCAATGCGCCGGTAAAAGTTGTTGCAACCGAACCCAATGGCGATTCAGTCGGTGTGCTAATTCGTAAAGGCGAACCAGAATTGCAAGCCGCTATCGATAAAGCACTAGCTGATATCAAAGCCGATGGCACCTATCTACGCATTTCTACTCAGTATTTCGGTACCGATGTTTCCAAATAAGAAAATAACCGCCTCTGCTTGCAAGAGGTGGTTTTCTATTTATCAATTAATTATTACTGTTTTTACACTCAAAAAACTCTAATCATTATTAAATTAGTATTTTCTCGTTAATGATTACTTTAAATATATATTCAAGGTGGTTATTAATTAATTTCTACTTAATCACAATTAAATAATTAAAATATTTATTTGGCTGTAAAAACATCATTTAATAAAAATAATTTCTTTCCCCTTTACCATTCTATCACTATCTATTGAAATACTAATTCTCATACTGTCAATTTCAAAAATTACCATACTATTCTGTTAAAGATTTTATTCATTCCATAGTAAAGTCTCAGGTCGTTACTATTAAACCAGCTAACAGACTAAAACAACATAAGGAGCTGCAATATGAGTCGTTACAATTCTGCAATTAACCGAAATACTCCATCTGTCAACGTGCTAGATAATCGAGGGTTGAATATATGTTCGCTGGAATACCTGCGTACCCAAGCTGATGAAACCAATAGCAACGAATTGATCACTCGCTATGAATTTAATCCTCAAGGATTTCAAGTGAAAAGCACAGATCCACGTAGATATAAAAATCAGAGTGGCTCAAACTTCTCGCGTGTCTTTAACCTTGCTGGAAATACGCTGCGTGAAGAAAGTATTGATGCTGGCCGGACAATTACCTTAAATGATATCGAAGGACGCCCAGTACTGACTATCAATGCAACCGGCACTCGTCAGACCCATCACTATGAAGATAATACCTTGCCCGGCCGCTTGCTGGCTGTCACCGAGTCAATACAAAAGAACGAGAAAACCACGGAACGCCTTATTTGGGCAAATAACACAGAGACAGAGAAAAACCAGAATCTCGCCGGGCAATGTATACGCCATTACGACACTGCGGGGCTGGTACAACTGGAAAGTCTGTCCTTGACGGGAGCAGCTTTATCACAATCTCGTCAATTAATAGCCGACGATCAGGAAGCCGATTGGCACGGTGATGATGAAAATAGTTGGCGTACAAAACTGAATAACAACATATTCACTACTCAAAATAAAACTGATGCTATTGGCGCTCTGCTAACCCAAATCGATGCCAAAGGAAATATACAACGGCTGGCCTATGATGTAGCAGGTCAATTGAAAGGTAGCTGGTTAACACTAAAAGGCCAATCCGAAAAAGTGATTGTGCAATCTATTACCTGGTCAGCAGCCGGACAAAAATTACGAGAAGAACACGGCAACGGCGTTATTACGGAATATACCTATGAACCAGAGACCCAACGATTAATTAACATTACAACCCACCGGACTAAAGATAGTACAAAACCACTACAAGATTTACGTTATGAATATGATCCGGTTGGCAATGTAATCAATATTCGTAATGACGCAGAAGCCACTCGATTCTGGCGTAATCAAAAAATAGTACCGGAAAATGCATATTCCTATGATTCTCTCTACCAACTCATCAAAGCAACCGGCCGCGAAATGGCTAACATTGGTCAGCAAGGAAGCCAGCTCCCTCCTTTAATTACCCCTCTTCCTACCGATGACAATACCTATACTAACTACACTCGCATTTACACCTACGACGATAGCGGCAACCTGATACAAATCCGGCATAGCGCTCCAGCAAGCAACAATAACTACACCACAGATATCACTATCTCAAACCGAAATAACCGCGGTGTCCTCAGCACCCTAACCAACGATCCCAATCTCGTTGATACATTCTTTGATGCAGGTGGTCATCAAACCAGTCTGTTATCAGGGCAATCCTTAAACTGGACCCCACGAGGAGAACTACAACAAGTGAGCCAGAATGGCAACACCTCACACGAGCGGTACCGCTATGGCAGTGACGGAATGCGGCGACTGAAAATAAATGAACAACAAACACCCAATGCCACACAACAACGAGTCACTTACCTGCCAGGATTAGAATTACATACCACACAGAGCGGCGCCAATATCACCGAAGACCTGCAAGTTATTACTGTCGGGCAAGCAGGGAGAGCACAAGTACGCGTACTACACTGGGAAAAAGGCCAACCCGCTGGCATAGATAACGATCAAGTCAGATACAGCTACGATAATCTTACACACAGCAGCGAATTAGAACTGGATATACACGGAGAAATTATCAGTTGGGAAGAGTATTACCCCTATGGCGGCACCGCAATATGGGCATCAAGAAAGCAGATTGAAGCCGGCTACAAAACCATTCGTTATTCCGGCAAAGAGCGTGATGCAACAGGATTGTACTATTACGGCTACCGCTATTATCAACCGTGGGCCGGTAGATGGTTAAGCGCTGACCCGGCGGGAACAGTCGATGGCCTGAATCTGTACCGTATGGTAAGAAATAATCCAATGACTGGTATAGACGAAGATGGGCGTATATTTAAAACCGTAGCAACAGGCGCATTAGGCGTTGGCGGTATGGCATACGAACTTTACAAATACAAAAATCAACAAGTTGAAAGACCTCAGATGCCATCTCCTGCCTCTGAATCCTACGGTGATCAACAAGTCAGCAAAATCACCCAAAAAGCAAGCGCGCTAAAAGAAAACTATAGCCCCATCCAGCAAATGGCCCATAACATCGCTGGACGTAAAGAAGCCGCAGAACACCTTGCACAAGGACAAATCCCAGGAGCGCAAGCAATAAAAGAGGGAGCAAGTTTAGTCGCGGCTGCCGGAGAATTTGCCGCGGCTGGCAATGTCGGTGAACTAAACAAAACTGAGCTCACAAAAGCCGCAGGCACCGATGCAATTAACAATTTTAGTCTTACTTTCGAGGGGATAAAAAAGGTATTTAAGGCAAGTGCCGCTACTGCTACCGTCACCCCAGAAAAATTGGAAGAGCTGCAAAAAGCAACTGATGATCTAAAAGAGGTCGCAACAGATACGCTAATTACCGGGGCATCGCTAGGTGCGACAGTCGGCGCCACACTGGACACCGCCGCCGCGGTCGTACCGCATCCGGTAGCCAAAGTGGCATTCAAAGGTCTGTCATTGGCATGGAAAATCACCGGAGTTGTTCACACCGCAGAAGAATTAAGCGAGCTCGCAGAAAAACATAAGGATCTGGTTTCGAATGAGTTAGGACAAGAATTAAAAAGGGAAGTCACCGAAGCAAACCAAATTAGGAGAGGAACCATTCTTTCAAAAGTCAGGGAACATGGTTTGATAAGGTAGTCTATACCCGTTATCTTTCAAGTTGCCTCTTTGTTGGCTGCACTCGCTCACCCCGGTCACATAGTTCGCTATGCTCCCGGAGATTCACTCCTTTGCCGTGGCGATGCATCTTGAAATCCATAGGGTATATTTAAAATGCAATAGTCCTTATTCGCCAAAGCAGATAAGGACTATTTTGTTTTGAATCACATGCATCAATCACGACCAGAGTTAACACAGGATTCTTAACATACTGATTATACTAATGAAGTCTACTCTCACCCTGCTCCGGCAAATCATCTTCATCTTGCTCATCAGGATCTTCGAAGTAAGTGCCCCAACCGTCATAATTAATGCCGATTTTTTCAGCCAGATTCACCAACTGTTCAACCTGAGCATCAATCATCTCTGCATTCAATCCACACTCACTGATAACATCACAACACATCAGAATTGTACCATCTTCGACTTCCAATTCTTCCGCATCAGTCACTTCATAACCCAGTTTAAAGGCTTCAACCGCCGCCTTTTCCAACAGACTAAAGTCCTCAGCAGAAAAGTGATGTTCAATGGCATAAAGTGCATCAGGATCACTACCATCTTCCAGTAATTCTTCAATAATAAGGCGCGTTTCTTCGCGTTGTTCTTCTAAGTCTCTTTGATTTGCCATACCAAATATCCTCAAGCAGTTGGCCGTCCCAATCCTCATTCTCCCACACCACAGGCGGGCTAACCACTGTTTACATCAAAGAAATCTAATACGGAGTTGAAATTGCATTTTTATAGATATAGATTGAATTTAAATGCAAACAACAAATACGGAGACACCAAACAATGAATCCGTTCTATCAGCGTCATGTCCTAAGGTTACTTGATTTTTCCTCAGCAGAAATTCATGCCTTGCTAAAGCTAGCTGCTGAATTAAAATCGGCTAAAAAATCTGGCACAGAAAAGGCTCTGTTAACAGGCAAAAACATCGTGCTGATTTTTGAAAAAGATTCCACCCGTACCCGCTGCTCATTTGAAGTGGCCGCTTTCGATCAAGGAGCAAATATCACCTACCTCGGTTCCAGTGGCAACCAGATTGGTCATAAAGAATCGATCAAAGATACCGCCCGTATACTTGGCCGTATGTATGACGGTATTCAATATCGCGGCTATGCCCAGACAATCGTTGAATCACTGGCAAAATATGCAGGCGTTCCAGTATGGAATGGGCTAACAGATGAATTTCACCCTACTCAGCTACTGGCGGATCTGCTAACTATTCAGGAACATCAACCAGAAAAACCCTTGTCAGAAATCAAATTCGCCTACTTGGGGGATGCCCGTAATAATATGGGTAATACCATGCTAGAAGCCGCGGCGCTAACGGGCATGGATGTTCGGTTGATTGCCCCTGAAAAGTGCTGGCCCAACGCCACACTGGTTACTGAATGTCAGAAACTGGCTGAAAAAACAGGAGGTAAAATTACTCTGACGGAAAATGTCGCCGAAGGGGTTAAACATACTGATTTTCTTTATACCGATGTCTGGGTTTCTATGGGAGAACCAAAAGAAGTTTGGCAACAACGTATTGACCTACTGAAACCTTATCAAGTGAATATGGATGTGGTGAACATGACAGGCAATCCACAAGTAAAATTCCTGCACTGCCTGCCAGCATTTCATGATGAAGAAACGATATTAGGCAAACAGCTCGCGGCTGAATTTAATATGTATGGAGGGCTGGAAGTTACCAATGAAGTTTTTGAATCAGAGCACAGCATTGTGTTTGATCAAGCAGAAAATCGCCTGCATACCATTAAAGCGGTAATGGTAGCAACGCTAGCAAATGATCTTAAAATCTAATTAGTTGGGATATCGGCAGGATTATGTCTTTAAAGATATGATCCTGCTAATATTATTTTTCTTCGGTCAAATGCTTGCTGTAAGATTTTTCACGAGTATAATGCGCGACAATTTGCCGGGAGAAATCATGAAAGACAGCGCTTATTTTTGTCATCAAGCACAACTGCCTGAAGGAAGACAGCCAGCCGTCATTGTTTTCCCGTTGCTAAACCAATCATTTAACGCCCCTCATTGAGGGGCTTTTTTTTGCCTGGTAATCAATTCATGATTGCCGCCCCGGATGTCAGCATTAGAGGAGAGTGAAAAATGGCTAATCCGTTATATCGCAAACATATCATCTCAATAAATGATCTGAGCCGCGAAGATCTGGAATTGGTGTTGCAGACTGCTGCTGCACTGAAAGCCAGACCACAACCTGAATTGCTGAAACCCAAGGTTATCGCCAGTTGTTTCTTCGAAGCCTCCACCCGTACTCGCCTCTCTTTTGAAACAGCAATCCACCGCCTTGGCGCTTCAGTTGTCGGTTTTTCAGATAGCAGTAACACCTCCTTGGGTAAAAAAGGTGAAACACTAGCCGATACTATTTCCGTTATCAGCCAATATGTTGACGCCATCGTGATACGCCATCCACAGGAAGGCGCACCACGTCTGGCCTCTGAGTTTTCCGGTGACACTCCGATTATCAATGCCGGTGATGGCGCCAACCAACATCCAACTCAAACCTTGCTGGATCTGTTCACCATTCAGGAAACTCAGCAACGGCTGGATAGTTTGAATATCGCTATGGTTGGCGATCTGAAATATGGCCGCACTGTCCATTCTCTATCACAAGCGCTGGCGAAATTTAATGGCAATCACTTTTATTTTATCGCCCCGGAAGCATTGGCAATGCCAAATCATATTCTTCATATGCTGAATGAAAAAGGTGCGACCTATAGCCAACACGCTAATATTGAAGAAGTATTACCGGAGCTAGATATTCTTTATATGACTCGAGTACAGAAAGAGCGCCTCGATCCATCCGAATATGCCAACGTAAAAGCACAATTTGTTCTGCGCTCCTCCGATCTGCTCGGCGCGAAAGAGAATCTCAAAGTCCTGCATCCTTTGCCTCGTATTGATGAAATTACTGTCGATGTAGATAAAACACCCTATGCTTATTATTTCCAACAGGCTGAGAATGGCATTTATGCTCGTCAGGCTCTATTATCTTTAGTTTTAAAGGAATGATTAAAGTAACGAGAATATAATTGACCATGTTAATTTTATATTTAAGTTAATCTAAAATACTTCTTGCCCATTAACGGGCAAGATAAAATTAAAATTCGTTAAATAATTATCTTTTAACCTGAAAAATAATTTAAATTCAGCCTTTAAAAAAAGATAATAAAAAATTTTCCACAGGAATAATAGAGAACAATAAAATAGAGGCATCATAATTATGAAAAGTTATTTATATTCATTGAATATTTAATTGTATCATTAAGATTAGATATTCTTTTAACTATAAAACCCCTATACTTATTAATGTTTAAAATAAATATTAATCATATTCAATTGTTTATAAAATCAGTTCAATTTCAATAATTAATCCTTTAAGCATTAAATAATTTATTAAACTTTAAATGACAACTTTAAATCCTATGTTATCCATTAATTTTAAATATAAAACAGATACTTACTATATTAGTTATTTTGCAATCCCCCAATAATTACACTAAAAAAACAAAAAAGCATGAAGTGTAAATAGCTGCCGAAATCCCTCCGCAAACTATTTAACCCAACTTAAATTTCAACATTAACAATAATAACTTAAACACATCATAGCCTATAAAAATGCTAAATAAGAAACCTTTTTATGAATATTTTATAGATAAATGAACATATTCTAGCGGAAGTATTTATGACAAGATTTATCTAATAAATTATAACTACTGGTTTTTATTTAAATTATATACATCCATTATGATTTCATCATATTAGTGTGTTTCATATCACATTTTCATTTTATTTTAATTATAAATTGGATTGTAATGTGATAATTTTTTTAAATAGACTAGGCACTAAAAATATTAATTCTTCATGACTTATAAAAATGCCTGATAAGAAACCTTTTCCTGAGCCTTTTATCGTACCTGAATGGATATACCTGGGTGTAAATGTTCCTGACCAGGTTGTTATTATTATTGGAGATGATCCATCTTCATTTCAATTCGGAGCTGAGCTACGTGACGGACGATTAAAACACGATAGAAATAAAAATAACATTCGTTCGCAGAGCACGAGCACTGCCAGAAGCAGGCTATTACACTTATGCTGTCTTCTTCCCGATTGTACCCCGAGATAAAGCTGGCCTGAGAATTATGCCCAATGCCAATGTTTCTGCCCCACAGATGCAGGATTTCTGCAATAAGGTCAGAGAAGTCTGTCATAAATACCGCCAGCCAGACACAACAGACACTAAACCCGAAATTATAATTCTACCAGTAGAGGAAACATGATGACTATTTGGACATTGAAACAAATTGTTGCACTAGCACAAGCAAATTCACCGCTTTACAGAGAACTTTACGCTGATCTAAGTCCTGAAAGCGCCACTCTGTTGGATCTGCCGGTCCTTTCTCATGAAAGATTAATGGAAATTGTTCACAACAAAGATGCCATCCGTTTCTTTAATACCGATACGAGCGCAGGCATTATCTATCAATCCTCTGCCACAACGGGGAAACCTAAAGCTACGCTGTTTGGGCGAGATGAATGGCAGACTGCAATGAAGATGCTAGCAAACTATTATTGGAAGTTTGGTTTCATAAAAGACGGAGATATCATCGCAAATCTGTGTGTGGACAATAGTGCTTCCTTTATGTTTGTTCACGGTACCATCGAACAGTTTCCGGGACGCTGTAGCGAATTACCACTTGGCTCTGATCAGCCTTTCGACTATCTCATCAGTACTTGGCAGAAGTTTTCGGCAAATGTCCTGACTGGTATCAACTCTATCTTTCTTGGCCTTGCACATCATCTACAAAGCCAAGGAATAACTGCACCTGAGGTAAAACGCATCTTATGTACGGGAGAGCTGTTTTATGGCAAACAAGCTGAACTTATTCAGGCTGCGTTCCCTGAAGCCGTTATTATCCCATTTATATATGCCACAACTGAGACTGGCCTGATTGGCCTACAGAAACATGGCTTCTCTCTGAACGAATTTTGCGTCTGTCCGCAAACATGCATCCTGGAAATTGTCGATCCAGTCACGAAGGAGGTCATTGAAGAACCGGGACAAACAGGGCTTGCTGTGGTGACCAGCCTGCTCCGTACTGCGGCACCGGCCATCCGCGTCGAGGTCGGAGATTACGCAGAATGGATCGATCCACCGGGACATGAAGATCGTAAGTTCAGTATTCATGGAAGACGCTACCTAAAACAATATCCTTTCGGCAATACGTTTATTACGGAAACCGACATCTATAAGCTGATTAAAGACATAGAAAACGAGCTACCTTTACTCAAGTTGTGTCTCGAAATTTATGATGACAAGGCTACGATTGTCGTTTCCTGTATGAATCACGATAAAAACCATATCGATCCTAGCACCGTTATTCACGAGTCTGTTAACCGGCTTTTCCCTCATGCAAAACTGCCACAACACTATCTAAGCATTGAACTTGTTCCTTTTTCTCGTTTTATGGATGGGATAAGACGTAAGGGAAGATTTATTACCGACTTACGTACACAGTAACGCTTCATAAACAGGATCTTTAGCAGCAACCTGTTATTTTAGATAGAAAAAAGGCTTTATTTATGATCTGATAATTGTCGCCAAACAAAAGACCGAGATCAGAGAATAAAGCCGATGACAATTATCTCCACAAAACCTCAGTTAATACAATTCTTCAGTGACACTTTTCTTGAAAAAACCGCCCGCAATGAGGTGCTGGATTTCATCTGTCGGCGTGGTCGATTCGAATTTCGGGTCATCCAGCGTTGGTTTGCACAGGAAAAACGCTTCTGTTTTTGGCTCACCAAGTTACAGAAAAAGAGCTGGTTGATAGGAAGCTTCCCGAAGATAAAGATCCACCAGAGAAAAGAACCGAGATCAATTACTTTTTCAAAATGAGCAACTATCTGGAACATGTCACTATGTGTGGTTTGATGCCTTACTCATTTATGTATCCCCTCTGACGACTCGGGAAAACGCCCTTAACCATTTCTGGCCTACTGTCCGGCATATTATTGGCAAGGATATCCTAAAACCACATACATTATTCTGGCTTGCAATGTGTAAAGCCCTAGAACTAATGCCTTATAAAAAGCTTTATGTGTCAGGTCACCTCTTAGGCAGTGATGGCCGCAAAATGAGTAAATCGCTCGGCAATGGGGTTACTCCTTTTTCAGCCGCTGAGAAATACAGTACTAACGTTCTGCGTTTCGTTCTGGTGCGTGAAGTGCCCTTCGGCTCTGATGGCATTATTAGTGAAGCGGTTATCGAAAATCGTCTTGAAAAAGACTTGTCTAATGATCTTGGAAACTTGGTTTCTCGTATACTTTCTATGTTAGGTCTTTACTGTAGCAGCCAAGTGCCAATCAATATAACGCCAAGCACCAAAGAGCGGGAAATTATCGCCTTTCCAAAATCAAAACTTAATGCTCGCTGTTCATTTTCCCTGCGTTGTCATGATCAACGCAGGGTGTAAGTTGGTCCCTGGTAATCAGATTATCTCTGTACTTCAAAATAACTCATGAAACTTCATTATTTCTGTGCTAACTCACGCTCTCTGCGGTGATATGGCCTCCTAATATTCCTTGATAGATTGTCCTGTCAGGAGGAGATTGGGAACAATTTGTAGTACTGAATCACCGACGCTTTATCTGGATAAACGAGGTACCACCGCCTAAAATGAAAGACGTGTCGATTCCTAACAATATTCTGGAGGATGAATACAGAAAGTTGTCACTAAAATGTATTCATACAAAACCTATGACCCAAGATCATAAACTACAAGTCGAAGCCATTAGATGCGGTACGGTGATTGACCATATCCCGGCTCAGGTCGGCTTCAAACTACTCTCTCTGTTTAAGCTAACTGAAACCGATCAACGCATTACCATCGGCCTGAATTTGCCTTCCAATCGACTCGGTAAAAAAGATCTCATCAAAATCGAAAATACATTCCTGACAGAACAACAAGCTAACCAGCTTGCTATGTATGCGCCGAATGCAACGGTGAATTGTATTGAAGACTATGAAGTTGTGAAGAAACTTCCTATTAACTTGCCTGAGCGTATCGATAACGTATTAGTCTGCCCCAACAGCAACTGCATCAGCCACAATGAACCCGTAGAAAGCAGTTTCCGAGTTAAAGTGACAGTGGAAGATGTGGTGCTAACCTGCAAATACTGCGAGAAAGAATTTGACCGCAATGTCGTGATACTCAACGATTAAACTCCCTATGTCAGTTGCTGAGGCAGAAGCGGACACTATAATAGTACCCTTGATGAAATATTCATTTATATCCTATGGATTTCAAGATGCATCGCGACGGCAAGGGAGCGAATCCCCGAGAGCATAGCAAACTATGTGACCGGGGTGAGTGAGTGCAGCCAACAAAAAGGCAACTTGAAAGATAACGGGTATAGTTATCACATTAACAGGAGAATCTATGTCATACGAGATTAATACCAATAAAGCCCCTGCTGCAATTGGTCCATATGTTCAGGGTGTTGATCTAGGCAATATGGTCATCACTTCCGGCCAGATCCCAGTCAATCCCGAAACAGGTGATGTCGCAGAAGATATCGCCGCTCAAGCTCGTCAATCACTGGAAAATGTTAAAGCTATCGTTGAGAAAGCAGGTCTCACTGTAAGTGACATTGTTAAAACAACTGTCTTCGTTAAAGACCTGAATGACTTCGGTACCGTTAACGCAACTTATGAAGCATTCTTCAAAGAACACAATGCATCTTTCCCGGCACGTTCTTGCGTTGAAGTAGCCCGTCTGCCAAAAGACGTTAAAATCGAAATCGAAGCAATCGCAATTCGTAAATAATCTCTATCCTGTTTTCTACAACTCTTTGGTTAGTTGCTGACCAAGGAGTTGTACTTGCCACCGGACCTTAAATATAGGTCTCCATTCTTTGTTTCAGATCAAATAAGAACGTGATTATTCCACTTCAATTTACTATATATTGTGTTTAAATATAAAAATAAACCCATATATAGAATCATTCGCCTTTAAGCTGAATATCAGAACGAGAATGGTTTGCCCTTTTAGGCAATATGCTTAAGGAGTCATATTGTGAAAACTGTTGTGATAAAACGGGACGGCCATCAGGTACCATTTGATGAAACACGTATTAGAGATGCTGTAAAACAGGCCGCTTCTGCCGTTGGCATAGTGGATGATAAGTATTGTATCCAAGTTGCATCCACAGTAACGCAATTCATCGCTGACTACAGGCAAGTTGTTGATGTACAAGATATTCAAAATGCTGTAGAAAAACAATTGATAGCAGACAACCATAAGCACCTTGCCCACTGCTATATTCAATATCGTCACGACAGAGATACTGTCCGAGAATTACACAGCCGACTTAATCAAGAAATCCGCGGCTTAGTTGAACAGAGTAACGTGTCCCTGCTCAATGAGAATGCCAATAAAGACAGCAAGGTGATTCCAACGCAACGGGATCTATTGGCCGGGATTGTTGCTAAAAATTATGCCAAACAACATATTCTGCCGCGTAATGTAGTTTTGGCTCACGAAAAAGGCGAAATCCACTATCATGATCTCGATTATTCCCCCTTTTTCCCAATGTTTAACTGTATGCTGATTGACCTGAAAAACATGCTAACCAACGGGTTCAAAATGGGTAATGCTGAAATAGAACCGCCAAAATCTATTTCAACCGCAACGGCGGTAACGGCCCAAATTATTGCTCAGGTTGCCAGCCATATTTATGGTGGTACCACTATCAACCGTATAGATGAAGTATTGGCCCCTTTCGTTAAAGCCAGCTATGAAAAACACTTGGCAATTGCCGAGCAGTGGGATATCAGCGATAAAAAATCTTACGCCGAAGCACGAACAGAAAAAGAGTGTTACGACGCTTTCCAATCACTGGAATATGAAGTTAATACACTGCATACCGCGAACGGGCAGACTCCTTTTGTCACTTTTGGCTTTGGTTTGGGGATGTCAAAAGAGTCCCGCCTAATCCAGCAATCTATTCTGCGTAACCGCATTGCTGGTTTGGGTAAGAACCACAAAACAGCGGTATTTCCCAAACTGGTATTTGCTATCCGTGATGGCCTGAACCACAAACTCGGTGATCCTAACTACGATATCAAGCAATTGGCTCTCAAATGTGCCAGCAAACGCATGTATCCTGATATTCTTAACTATGATCAAGTGGTTAAAGTCACAGGTTCCTTTAAAACTCCAATGGGCTGTCGCAGTTTCCTCAGTGTTTATGAAGAAAAAGGTGAACAAATTCATGAAGGACGCAATAACTTAGGGGTTATCAGTTTAAACCTGCCTCGGATTGCTATCGAAGCCAAAGGAGATGAAAAACATTTCTGGCAATTACTAGACAAACGTCTGGTACTGGCAAAGCAAGCACTCATGACCCGTATTACCCGCCTGGAAAGTGTCAAAGCACGCGTTGCGCCAATCCTTTATATGGAAGGTGCCTGCGGGGTTCGTTTAAAAGCCGATGACAATATCGCTGAAATCTTTAAGCATGGCCGGGCTTCTATCTCTCTGGGCTATATTGGTATTCATGAGACTATTAACGCATTGTATGGCAATCAGGTTCATCTATTTGATGATCAACAATTACGTGTAAAAGCACTCTCAATTGTTGATCATCTGCGAAAAGCCACTGATCAATGGAAAAAAGAAACAGGTTATGGTTTCAGTTTATACAGCACGCCAAGCGAAAATCTCTGTGACCGCTTCTGCCGCCTTGATACCGCAGAGTTTGGCGTGATTGAAGGCGTGACAGATAAAGGCTATTACACCAACAGTTTTCATCTCGACGTTGAAAAGAAGGTCAATCCTTATGATAAATTGGATTTTGAAGCGCCTTATCCACCACTAACCAATGGCGGTTTTATCTGTTACGGCGAATATCCTAATCTACAACATAATCTGAAAGCACTGGAAGATGTATGGGATTACAGCTACTCACGTGTCCCTTATTACGGTACTAATACCCCCATCGACGAGTGCTATGACTGTGGATTCACCGGTGAATTCTCCTGTACCAACAAAGGGTTTACCTGTCCACGTTGTGGCAATCATGAACCTTCCAGAGTATCAGTAATCCGCCGCGTCTGTGGTTATCTGGGAAGCCCCGATGCCCGTCCATTCAATGCGGGCAAACAAGAAGAGGTGAAACGCAGGGTAAAACATCTGGCAAATGGGCAATTAGGTTAATGAAGGCAGACTGACAAAGTGAATTATCACCAATATTACCCTGTTGATGTGGTCAACGGCCCCGGAACCCGCTGTACACTATTTGTCGCCGGGTGCGAACATCAATGCCCCGGTTGTTATAACAAAAGTACCTGGCGAGTGAATTCCGGCCAACCATTTACGCAGGAGATGGAAGACCATGTAATTTTTGATTTACAGGACAAGCGCATTAAACGGCAAGGGCTATCTTTATCTGGCGGCGATCCCCTACACCCACACAATTCACCCGCGATCCTGAAATTGGTAAAACGGGTTAAAACAGAGTGCTCAGAAAAGGACATTTGGCTTTGGACAGGTTATCTGCTAAGAGAACTTAGCGAAATTCAACGGGAAATTGTCAGCTATATTAATGTGCTAGTGGATGGCAAATTTATACAAGATCTTTATGACCCCGGTTTACTGTGGCATGGTAGCCACAATCAGATTATTCATAAATTAAGATAATTTTATCGCTGCCAGCAGATTTTCTTACCAAATCCAAGCGTATTATCAGTCATCTTTATTTCACTGAGATTCAGTTGCCAAATAGGAGTTTCAACAGCAATTGCCACAGGAAAACGACGGCAATAACGTGCTCTGGCAACTTTATCTTTTTCACCCTCAAGACGAATAACTTCCCCTTTGAACTGAATTCCTTTTATCTGTGCAATATTTCGAATCTGCCCGGCAATGGTACCTGCAACCTGCGGGTTTACCTGCATCATTTCACCGTGGCGAGTATGAAGTTCAGTCATAAACCAGAAAGCGATCTCATCGGCATTGAAAACATAGAAGCAACTTGCACACCAAATATCATCACTCGTTGCTGTACAAAGTGTTAGGACATGCTGTCTTGCAAGGTATCTGTGGATAATCTGAAAGTTTTCAGTGGTGTTCACTCTTTCTCCAATAGCAGGATTATATCTGCCTGGAAGCCCAGAACCACGCCGGGATAAACATCATCCTACGGCGTGTTCTGACATCTCCTGACAGAGCCAGGGTTCAGTATGTTCTACTATAAATTAGTTATAGATTTCAGCAACACCTGATAATTGATTCTTACCGCTAGCAGAAATAATACGGAAAGAAGATGCCCCTGCTTTGTCAGCTTTTTTGGACAATTCGGCACTTAGGGTTTCCAAAGTATCAGCCCCCGTTACAGAAACTACACCAACTTTAGGAGAAGAAGAGGTTTGAACTTCTTTTGCCGCCATACTGCCAAAAGAGATAGCACTTAAAGCTAAAGCAACAGCGATATATTTTACGTTTTTCATACTATGATCCTTGATCAATTTTTAGTGGAATGAGTTACTCTCTGTGATATGGATCATAGTATGCTCTAAAGGCCGGAATAAAAATTAGCAATTATTGCTATTCTATTTCAATTTTTTTGAATAAATAATACAACGTATCGCAAATTGATAAGTAACGGGATTTATAAAACTGTTATATTATAATAAGTTAGACTAAATTATTCAGAAAAATGATATAGAAAAACGTTCGAGTGAAATATAGATATCAAAAATAGAAAATTCAGAAAAAAATTATATGGCCGAAAATCAATGGGTTCTTTACTTACTAAAAACAAAATCAGGCATGCTTTATACCGGGATAACGACAAGTATTCACCGCCGTTTTGCACAACATGAAAACGGAACAGGAGCAAAATCACTGAGGGGGAAAGGACCGTTACAGCTAGTTTTCAGTTGTCATGCTGGAGATCGCTCCAGTGCATCACGTCTGGAATATCAAGTAAAACAATTAAGCAAACAGCAGAAAGAGAGGCTGGTTATTTGCCAGCCCGTCTGTATAGCAGAATATTTAGCATCAATTAGAAACGGCCAAAGTGTGGGGAGTAAGTAACCAATCCCTGATGATCAGCCAAAAAACTATCAGCTAATTCATATACCTGGAAATGAGATTCATACATCGGCCACTGGCAATACAACTGGTGCTCACTGGCAAGCATAAAACCAAACCGGCGATAATAGTGTGGATCACCTAAAACAACGACGACGCCATAACCAAATTCATTCAGGCTATCCAAACCTTCATACACCAGCTTTTCACCAATCCCTTGCCGACGATATTCCTCAGCAACCGCTAGCGGCGCCAGACCAACCCATTGGTGATCTTCACCATTAATATCTACTGGACTAAAAGCCACGTAACCGATTACCTGGCCTTCATCATCTGTGGCAACCATGCCTAACGTCAGCAATCCATCTTCCCGCAATTGCTGGACCAACTCTGCCTCTGCCGGGGTATCAAAAGATTTCCGTAGTAACTGATCTATTCCCGCCGCATCGACCGGAATTTCTACCCTGATCAACATGACAATCGCGCAGGATCGTACTGATCCACGCCCTCCAGCAAACTCTCTTTTATATATTCAGCCAATTGCAATAAACCTGCATGAAGAGCAGAAAGCATGAATCTGAACGCTATTGCATCTACCCAATTTTTAACATTCCCCCCTAATTCTTTACGGGTAGTTGTTAAAATCAGATCATCGGCTTCGTCACTGAAACTAACCTCTTCCTGCTTATACTGGTTGACAACAACATAACTATCACAGACAGCAGTAAACCAGCGCAGAGTAAGATTGTGGATTTTTCCTAACACAGCTCAGACTCCTTACTTAATAAAGTAACGTAGCTATTTAGCCAAAATATATCGGCCTTCCCCGATCCTACATCAAGAATCCAATACAAACCTAACTGTAAATATTACCTTTTAATTATTGGGGCAATATCTGACTATAAACTGCGCTAAGTCAAAACATCACATCACTCAGTCAATTACAATTACTAATCATTTATTATTTTATCCCGGTATTTTATATGGAGAAACTTTGTCCTACAAAAAATTTATTTACATGGCAAAGTTGTTGTAGATAACAAGCAGATACCCATCAATATCAGCTTGGAATATGATATCGGCGCTCGTCGTTTTTTGATCTAAATCAGAAATAAAAATTCATATAAACATACAGTTATAGAAAAAAATGTAAACATAAGTTGCATACTAAAATTAAAATTTACACATACTGATTATAGCCGACCGCAAACTTTTGGCTTAATGTATGACACAAGTCCATACGTATTCCCTAAGTTATTTAGAGAGATAACGCTAAAAAGCACGTATAGACTTCATATAAGATTTGCTTTTGGATTGATTATCCTCGGGCTTAATTGTCACGAATGTATATAGTTTAATCTTTATACAAAAAATAGGAATGATGTATGGAAAGCCAAGATATTTATTCAAAATTCATTGGTAAGAGGATAAAGCTATGGATGGATGAACGCTTCCCGCTACAAAATGCGCCGCTTTTCTTTATCTTTTATATCATCAGCTATTCCGTAGCTTTTTATTCAATAGGAGAAAATCCAGTTTTATCATGGGAGATCCTGCTCGGTTGCTTGATGTCCTTCTCCTATTTTTTACTATTACGGATATTCGATGAACATAAAGATTATCAACTGGATTGTGAACATCATCCACAGCGAATTTTACAGCGCGGTATTATTACGCTGAAAAATCTACGAGTACTTGGTATCTGTTGTATCGCATTGCAATTAGGTGGAAGTCTATTTTTAGATCGGGGAATTGGTTCAGTTACTTTTGCCTGGCTGTTAGTTTTCATCTGGACCTGTCTTATGGGGAAAGAGTTCTTCATCGGTGAATGGTTAAACCAACACCTTACTTGGTACGCTATTTCCCATATGCTAGTAATGCCGCTCATTATCTGGTGGTTGGGCAACATCGCCAGCCCTGACCTCAAACTGACTTTTCCAATATGGGTTTTAATGGGGTTATGCTTTTTCTCTGGATTTAGTTTTGAAATTACACGCAAATGTAAAGGCCCAGACGAAGAACGCCAGGAAATACCAACTTATTCATCTATTTTCGGCAGAAAAGGAGCCGTCGCTATTATCGCAGCGTTACTCACTGTAATGTTGGCGTTACAAATTTGGCTAATCAATATCACCACTGATGGTATAGCGTTATGGGCGTTAATTATCTTGGTCGTTTGTTATGTATTGTGTCTATGGCAATTAGGCAAATTCCTCTATAACCCCACCATCCAAAATCGCAAACGCGATGAAGCTGTCGTGGGAATATTCATGGTGCTAGGTTATTCCGTTTGCACTGCCAGCATCTTAATAAAGCTTGGGTTTGCTTAGGCATTAAAGGAAATACAATTATGTTGCAAAAAATTCTCCAATCATATGTACGTGATGCTTCAGATAATACCACGGCTCACATAGAAAACTGTGCGCGAAGTTCTATTCTAGAATTATCACGCGACATATTCAGCATTAAACACCAAGAAGCAACCCAAACAAAATTATTGCCCCGCCGCCACCTCTATACCTATACCGAGGAAGCTCGGCAAAAACGTCTGGATTATTTAGCAAAACATACCGGACATACATTGGAACACGTGGCGGATACCCATCTGGATGCAACGAAATTAACAAAAACCATTGAGGGATTTATCGGTTCAATAGAAATCCCTGTGGGAATTGCCGGCCCCATCTTGATAAAGGGACAATATGCTCAAGGGGTATATTATGCGCCACTTGCCACCACAGAAGGCGCTTTAATTGCATCAATATCCCGTGGTTCCTCGGCCATTATGCAATCAGGGGGTACAACTGCGCGTGTACTTGGTCAACGTATGATACGTGCCCCTCGTTTCGAATTTTACAGCGTCTCGCACAGTATTATGTTCAGTGATTGGATCAACGAACATATCAGCGAACTACGGAATGAAATTGGACGCCATTCTAAACATGCACAATTGTTGGAAATAAAACCACAAATCATCGGACGCAGCGTCCATCTGCAATTTATCTATAATACAGCAGCAGCGGCAGGTCAAAATATGACCACCATCTGCACCTGGTATGCATGTCAGTGGATCCAACAACAGTTAGCCAAAATGGCGTTTATACCACTGCGTCACTTTATGATCGATGGTAATACTTCGGGCGATAAGAAAGTAGCTTATCAATCTTTCATCGAAGGACGTGGAACACGTGTCGTGGCCGAAGTTTACTTAAATGCTGAATCCTGTCAGCAAATATTGCGGGTCACGCCACAACAACTCGTCACGGCTTATCATCATATCTGCGAGGGAGCGATCGCCTCAGGGATG
Organism: Photorhabdus aballayi; assembly: GCF_026153155.1. Classification (NCBI taxonomy): domain Bacteria; kingdom Pseudomonadati; phylum Pseudomonadota; class Gammaproteobacteria; order Enterobacterales; family Morganellaceae; genus Photorhabdus; species Photorhabdus aballayi. The sequence goes on from NZ_JAPFCD010000005.1 coordinate 49,486, forward strand.
GTCGGCGTAAATATTAATGCCGCAAATGTCATCGCCGGAATGTTTACCGCTTTAGGGCAGGACATCGCCTGTGTACATGAATCTTCAGTCGCCCATTTGCACATGACATTAACTGCCGACAATCGCGTCTATTGCAGTGTCACACTACCCTCTTTGATCGTTGGCACCATCGGCGGCGGAAGCTATCTACCACATCAACGTGAATGCCTGAACATGTTGGGCTGCACCGATGAAAACGGCACTGCCCGCCTGGCTGAGATCATCGCCAGTTATTGCCTGGCCCTTGATATTTCAACTCTGTCAGCGATTGCTGCGGATGAGTTTGCTCAATCGCATGAAAAACTTGGTCGCCACCGTCCTGCATCCACTAGCAACATTGTTCCGCACACCCCGCAGGAACTTGATTTGTCATTTTTCCAACAAGCAAGTTTTAACCCTGTCTTACAAGGGGCCCATTTGACCACAATCAAACCCAAGTTTTCTGGCAATGATGAACACAGCATGCTGACACATCTGAGTTCGAATTATGCGGAACGTTTAATTGGTCTATTTCCTTTTTCTATGACGACATCCGCACAGCATGATTTACCCGTGATGCTGAAACTGAAACCCTTGGGGACGGAAGTTGTCAAGATGGTACTGGATATCGCCAAACATTGTTCTCCTGAGTTGTTTGCCGTTTTCCAAGATTTTGAACATCAGCTTGAATTTAACCAAAGCCATAGCCGTGAATTGGCTATTATGAATCAGCAAGATCCACGGTTGATGCGCTATATTCCCGTTATCTACGGTGTGATCGAAAACGAAGCAACCGGAACTTATGCCCTGATTGAAGAATTGCTCCACGATATGGTGTTAATGAACAATATTAATTTGGAAACACCTTGGGAGCAGCGCCACCTTGAAGCCGCCATTCGAGGAGCCGCCGATATTCATTCTATCTGGTTGGGACGAGAAGAAGAGCTCACGTGGAAATTCCCACAACTGCAAATTCCGAATGCCAATACGGTTTCCCAAATGAAGCCCTTGTGGCAAAAATTGGGCAATTTTGTCCACCAAGCATTCCCTGAGTTATTCACCGCCGAAGAAGAGAAAGATTTCCAATACTGGGTAGACAATGCCGCCACCTGGTGGGAAGAAATCGAACAGATGCCAAGGACATTGATCCACGGTGATTTCAACCCACGCAATATTGCCTTCCGGCAACAGGAAACCGGATTACGTTTATGCGCTTGGGATTGGGAGTTGTCTACTGTGCATCTACCACAACGCGATCTGGCAGAACTTCTGGCTTTTAGCTTAGACCAACAAAGCGATGCGGATAAGGTGGCCTATTATATTGAACTACATCGGGTTGAGCTTGAGCAAAAATCGGGGTTCTCTCTTGATCCAATAAATTGGCGTCGTGGCTATGAATTAGCGCTGCGTGATTTATGGATAAGAAGAATTCCGCTTTATATGATGGCACACAATGTTGTTGGTTATCCATTTATGGAGCGCACAATGAAAACTCTCCGCTGGCTTATTTCATTGACACGGAATCAATAATCAACCGAATAAACTATTTAATTTTACTCTTCCTCTAAAATAAGGGTGCAGCAATAGCTTGTAATACATTCATATCTTATTGATCTATTCACGCCAACAATATTACGTGCAAATAAGACCATGATGTAAGCAAAGTATACTATTGCTGCATTGGTGGAATAATATGAAATATCTCTACACTCAAGATAACGCTATTGAATTGGCGGAACATTCCTTAGGTGGCAAAGCGGCTAATTTATTATGGCTTACGCAAAATGGTTTTCCTGTACCTAATTATTGGATAATCAGCAGCGAGGTATTAAATAACCTACTCATCAAAGATACATTTGCAAGCAACGTCATAGAACAGTTGGCTACCGTACCAGATGATATCAATCAGGAAAAACTCGATGCTATTGCTGCGCCATTGCGTCAGTGGATACAGTCGATTCCATTGCCTACTGAATTAGAAGAAGAATTGGCTCTCTTATCAGAAAATCACCCAGATATATTTTTCGCCGTTCGCTCATCAGCCATCGGCGAGGACGCCGCCAATGCCTCTTTTGCCGGGCAAATGGACAGCTACCTATTTCAGCGGGGTAAATTAGCACTTGCGAATAGTTTACGTGCCGTGATGGCCTCAGCTTTTAACACGCGTGCATTACAATATCGCCTACACAAACGGCTACCGATGGGCAATATAAGTAGTGCTGTCATCATTCAGAACATGGTTGCCGGTGAGGTCTCTGGTGTCATGTTTACTGCACACCCAGTTACCGGCAGCAGGCAACATTGCCTAATCTCATCTGCCTGGGGCACCGGAGAAGGCGTGGTTTCTGGCGAATGCGATACCGACGAATTCTCAGTTCATTTCTCTACGCCTGAGATTGAACGTCATATCACACAAAAAGAGACAGCAACTGTTTTCGATACCACCAATGGCAGCGGTACAGTAACAATACCTGTCGCGGAAGAAAAACAGTGGCAGCCGACCTTACTCGATAATGAAATCTATGCATTACGAAATATTGGCAAAAAAATAGCGGTAGAACGCGGATGCCCACAAGATATCGAATGGACGATTCAAAACCATAAAATCTTTATTCTACAAACCCGACCAATAACCCGATTGCCACGTCTGGATGATAAAAGCGAACGCCATATTATCTTCGATAATTCCAATATTCAGGAATCTTATTGTGGAATAACAACACCACTGACTTTCTCTTTTGCTCGTGCCGGTTATGCCACCGTTTATGAACAGACAATACGTGCCTTAGGTTGCTCTGATAAACAAGTTAACCAACATCGCTCCATGTTGGAAAATATGCTCGGTTTAATTAAAGGCAGGATCTATTACAACATCAACAATTGGTATAAAGGGCTATTATTACTCCCCTCTTTCCAAACCAATAAAAAAGATATGGAAAGAATGATGGGGTTGGAAGACCCGGTTGATTTTGTTGAAGATAAAACACTGTCACTGGGCGATAAAATAAAGAAATTGCCAAAAATGGGCTGGGCACTTCTGCGCCTGTTATATGCCTTTAGGACGATGGATCAACGGGTAGAACTATTTTTAGAGCAGTTCAAATGGCATGCCGCCGCCATAAAACAAACAGAACCGCATAATTGTAACAGCGGCCAACTGATCGAGAAATTGAAATATCTGGATGAACATCTGCTACGACGCTGGACAACGCCGATTCTGAACGACTTCTACGTGATGATGTTTAATGGCCGGGTGAATCGTGGGCTAATTGATGCCGGTATTGAGAATTCATCCGCATTACTAGGTGATCTTCTCTCTGGGGATGAAGATATTGAAAGCACCCAACCAACCAAAGTGCTGTTAAAGATGTGCCAATACGCACGCCAGCATCCTGAGTTGTGCAACCTGTTAACCCACGGTGATGCTCGTACCCTACTGACCCAAGTGCGCCAACTCGATGAATCATTCCACCAGCAGTGCATTGATTATATTAAAAAATATGGTGATCGCACGATGGGTGAATTGAAGCTGGAAACCATCACGCTAAAACAAGATCCCAGTTTTCTATTTCTGATACTAAAAAACTACCTTGCTATTGATACTCTCACGCCAGAGACCCTATCTAGCCGGGAAAGAAAATTGCGTACTCAGGCCGAAAATACGGCATTTCAACAAATACACGAGCGACTTGGCTCCAGACGTATGAACGCTTTCAAAAAGAATTTGCAGAAATTGCGTCAGGCGATACGCCACCGGGAAAATATGCGTTTCACCCGGACCCGTATGTTTGGACTATACCGGGATATTTTCCTACAACTTGGTCAAGCCTATGCTCTAGAAGGTATTCTCGCTGAACCCCGCGATATTTTTTATCTCACATTAGAGGAGATCTACAGCAGCTACGAAGGAACGGCAATACAAACCCAACTTAAGCCTTTAGTTGCTATACGCAAGCAAGAATATGCCAGCTACGAAACCGAGGATGAACCCGCTCATCACCTTTTCATTAGAGGTTCGCTATATCAGCAACAAGATTACAGCTATCCCTATCGGGAAAAACAAACCCCAACTGATAGCAACGTGCTACAGGGCATAGGTTGCTACCCGGGGCAGGTTGAAACAACTATCCGATTAATTAAAAACCCACAAGATGAAATGTCGCTGGCAGGTCAGATCCTGTGTACTGTGCGTACCGATCCCGGTTGGGCGCCGTTATTCCCTACAGCGGGCGGATTACTCATCGAACGTGGTTCGACGCTCTCACATTCCGCTGTTGTTGCTCGTGAACTGGGAATCCCCGCCATCGTCGGTATTCCCGCCGTCACACAAATTTTGAAAGATGGCGATCGAGTACGCATGGATGGCGCAACTGGGAGCGTTATTCGTTTGCACGACACCACCACAGAAGAACTGACATCAAGGAGTGAACATGTCTAATATCTTCATGGGAGAATGGTCTCCGGCCAATCCACTGCCCGAAGGTTTTCTTGACCTTCCATCAATTATTTATCGCGACTGGCCGCTATGGCCCGGCGAAGACCGGGAAAAAGTACAACAGCAGTTCAGCCCAGAGAATTCCTGGTTTGATCACAGCAAAGCTTGGATTGGCTGTATTCCGGGGAAAGCCCGCCTTGCTGGCTTTTTAGTACCTCATCTGGTTGATGGCCGCTCTGCCGCATTTTTCGGTTTTTGGGAAACTGATCATGACATAGCAAGCAACATCATGCTGTTTAGCGCCCTAGAACAATGGGCCAAGGAAAATGGCGCGCTCAATCTTTACGGGCCGATTAACTTTTCAACCTTCGGGCATTATCGCGTTCGGCTTGATCATTTTGATGTGCCCCCCTTTGAACATGAGCCTTATAACCCTCCTTACTATCCTCTTTTATTGGAAGGATTAGGCTTTGAAACTCGCTATCGCTATACCTCGATATTCGACGATACCCAAGCAATAGCAGTCAACTTTCAACGGGCTCATCAACGCGCACAAAAACTTCCTGATGTTCAAGCAACATTATTACCATTAACAACAGAATTATGGATGCAAGAGCAAGTTAAACTTTATTCTTTTATCGATTCGGTGTTTGGTGAGAATTTCGCTTATACCACACCATCTTGGTCAGCATTTCAACAGCACTGTGGTGAGGAGTTTATTAAACCTTTTTGCCGTTACCCTGCATCATTTCTGGCTAAAACTCCTGGTGGCGAAATTGCCGGGTTAATTTTGAGTCTGTCAGTCCTGCAAAAAGGTCAGCCCGCTATCGGGCTGTTAAAAACGGTGGCAGTCGCACCGCAATACCGGGGCAGTCGGTTATACAGCACGCTGTATTGCTCATTTGAACAGAGCGCCAAACGTATTCACCCCCGTCTGGGAGGAGTTCTAATGCGTGAAGATAATACCTCGCTCAAAACCGCAGGGCGGCTTTTCAACACACCGGCTGCCACCAAACATCAATACGCGCTTTACTACAGGAGGATCGCATGACGAATATTTGTCAGCCCATTGTCGATGTAGCCCAAAAACATCCTGAGCATCTAGCGTTGCAAGCGCCACATTCACTGGATCACGGTAGAGGTTTAAGCTTTCAGGAATTTTTTTCTCATGCCTCCCATTTCCAGCATCAGTTAACCCAAGCCGGGTTCGTCGCTGGCGATCGCTTATTGGTGATTATTCAACCAGGATTAGTACTTTATCCATTGCTTATCGCCATTCTGGGGCTAGGGCTAGTTCCAGTTATGCTTGAACGCGGGCTTTCCAAAAAACAACTGAGGGAGATACTGCGCCGCAGCAAATTATCGGCGGTGATCACTCAACCTACGTTAGGAAAATTCTGGTTTCTGATCCCTGAACTGTGGCGACTGCGACGTTTTGTCATCGGACAACGTATCTGGGGCATGAAAGCGCTGGAAACACCCAGTCAACATTTATCTCTGAATAGCTTTATCTGTCGAGATTTACCGCTGGATACAACTGGGTTAATTACTTTTACCTCTGGCTCCACCGGCATACCCAAAGGCGCAAACCGCACCCATGACAGCCTGCTAGCACAACTTGATGCCATAACAGCGCTTTTTTCCGAGGGAAAGAGTGAGATTGACCTACACAGTTTCCCCGTTATGGTGCTGCACTCATTGTGCTGCGGCAACAGCAGTATTCTGCCTGATTTTGACTTTGCCCATCCCGCAACCGTCGATCCGCAGAAGATCGTCAGGCAAGTGCAAGACAACGGCGTTACATGCCTCAGCGGCGCTCCCGCCTATATGAGCAAAGTCACCGGTTATGCTAAGAACAAAGGATTGTCATTCCCCAATGTGCGAACAGTCATCGTAGGTGGCGCGCCTGCCAACAAGGCTCTGCTTGAAAACTGCCTGACCGTCTTTCCACATGCTCGACATTTGGTGGTCTATGGTTCCACCGAGGTTGAACCGATCAGTACCGTCGAAATGACGACTCAATTAAACCACTGGGCAGCTCATGATGGTTATCTGGTCGGAAAACCGGTGACACAAGCAGAAATATGTATCCGGGAAATAACAGCTAATCCCCAACAAATTATCCCATTGCCTGCCGGTAATGCTGGTGAAATCTTGGTTGCTGGGCCTCATGTGCTCAAAGACTATATTGATAACCCTCAAGCAACGAAAGAAAACAAACTCCCACGTAAACAGGGAGGTATTTGGCACTGCACCGGTGACGTTGGCTATCTGGATACCACAGGACAGCTCTGGCTACTTGGACGGGTAAAAGACAAAGTGGTGTTAGATGATGGTCGTATCATCCATCCCTACGTATTGGAAAAAAGGATCAATGAACTGCCTGAGGTCACTCAAAACGCATTCGTGTTACATCCTTTAGGCGGAGCCGCTCTGATACTAGAAAGCGCCACACTACCGACAGATTTACCCGCCATTTTAGACGAGTTGGATCTGACACGAGTTACCCGTATTTATTATATTAATTCTATTCCGGTCGACATTCGCCATAACAGCAAAATAAACCGCATTGCATTGATCAATATGCTCGCGAAAGGCCAATTATCTTCCGTTCCACACAAGGAAAAATTATGAACAATAATCATTTCATCATTAATCTAAACAGAGCAGACTATATTACTATTGGCGGGGCGGTATTTAGCGCTCTCTCCGTAGCAGCAGCATTACAACATTGGTATTACTTAGCTATTGCGTTTTTATATCTTGCCATGCTTGGCGACGCGCTCGATGGCATTATAGCCAGAAATTTAAATATTGTCCGCCCATTTGGTCGTTATCTTGATGGATTTATGGATCAACTTATTTACTTGATCTCACCAGCCATTATCCTTTATCTCTCTGGTTATCAATCTTGGTATTCGCTGTTTATTATCTTAATGATCATCAGCGGTTGTCTGCGATTATCTGTATTTAATGAAGTTGGTAATATTCAGAATGAAAATCAACTCTCCTATCTTGGTATGCCCGTATTCTGGAGTTTATTTATTCTCAGTGGTTACGCTTTGGTAAGCTTAGTCTTAACACAATGGTTGGCACATCTTTTACTAACATTAGCGCTCCTTGGATTCAGTATCGCCATGCTATGGAATCACCCGTTTTATAAGTTTAAAAGTCTCAACACTATTATCAGTACAACACTTGTAGGGTTTGTTTTATTTACCGGTCTTCATTTCTGGAGTCTTTATGCTCAATAGTTTTTATCACGGATGGATTTTAATGATCCCCGTCATCCTTGGTGGTTGTTTACATATGGTGATTGTGACGAAAAACTATTTTTCCCACTGGGCTATTCCAATACATCAACGTTATTTCGGTCGCAACAAGACCTGGCGCGGTTTTATTGTTGTACCCATTATTACTGCGCTATTTTCTCTATTGTGGTTAGTTCTCAGCACAGGAACACAGGACTCGATTATTCCCCAGACTATTTCCTCCTGTTTATTTACCGGGTTTCTGGCAGGTTGCGGTTATATTCTTTTTGAGTTGCCAAACTCCTGGCTAAAAAGAAGGCTCGGCGCACTACCAGGGCAACACCCAGAGCAAAATAAGCGATTATTTATTTTATTCGACCAGCTTGATTCCGCTATTGGCGTCACGTTAGTCTATTTTATTTATCTTAATCTTACTTATATCGATGTGCTTTTCTTTTTCCTCTGTTTTTTAATCAGCGCCTTTGTTATTAAAAATATATTATTTTTGTTTTCGCTGAAAAAAACGAGATTCTAAGCGAGGAAATCAGATAGAAATATTGCAGGAAAATGGCTTCCTTTAACGGAAGCCTCTTAGAACAAGTAGATCTTAAGTATCATCACCAACGGAACACGCATTCTGTAGCATTACTTCGCAGTTAAAGATAACTCAACACCGCATGCAGCAGCATAACGTTTAAGTATGTGCCAACTAGCTTTCGTTACATTCTTCTCAATACGGGTAACCGCAGACGGGTTAATTCCCATCCGCTTAGCTACATCTATTTTCTTTAAGCCCGCCTTTTCCCGCCACTCAGTGAGAGTTGTTCCAGCAGCTCATATTCTTCTGTAGCCTCAACATAGGCTTGTATAGCTTCCGGTGTATTAAGAAGACGCTTTCTCACTATTTCAGATAGTGGTGTTTTATCTGTTTTCTTAACAAATATCCAACTGAATTACATAAATAAAAAATTATAACAAGTATAAAAATAGAACATATATACCCAATAGATTTCAAGATGCATCGCGACGGCAAGGGAGCGAATCCCCGGGAGCATAGATAACTATGTGACCGGGGTGAGTGAGTGCAGCCAACAAAGAGGCTACTTGAAAGATGACGGGTATATACACGATTCTATTTGGTCATTTCTCTATCTCATTAGAATAAATCATACATTAGGAAACATAAATCATCATTTAAACACCCTACGCAAATAATAGGTTATTTTCCTGAATTCACCATGACGCACCATAGCTATCAAAATTCCTAGCAGAGTATAAATCACGCCAAGAACCAGCATCATAGAAATATCTCCCAATACACTCTGTAATGGCAACCCCATCTGATTAACGCCAGCAATTGCTTTTGTCGCCCAAGTAGACGGCAAGGCGGAAGAGATTGCTCTTACCCAATCAGGCATTGCCTGTACTGGCCAAATGGTGCCGGAAATATAGAACACAGGCGTTGTAAGTAGTGCAATCGTCAAATAGATCATCTCTACACTACGCATACATTCTGTCACTAATTTCCCTAATCCGAGTACCGCCAACATAAACAGAAAAGTCAGCATTAATAGCAAAGGAATTGATGCTTCCTGCCGATATCCCAACACCCACGGCCAAAGCACAAAAAATATGATGGAGAGAAAAAGCCAGATTGGCAATAACGCCGACAATGCCCCCAAATAGACAGGCAATGGTGGTTTACCTTTCGGCGTACTGCGTATCGTAATACTGACCCGCACACAAGATATCAATAACGAGTGTTGTAATAACATCACCAACAAACCGGGAAAAACAATTGCAGCAAAGCTGACACCTGGGTTAAATAATCCAACAGTTTCACTACGAATCGGCATTAATAATAATTCTGTCTGTTCAGGGCTGAAACCATATTTTAGTAGTAATTTACTGTTATATTCGTTCAATAATTGCCGGTGAGCAGAAGTCAATTCTTGCTGAATTTGTCCATTAGCAAGACGGCTGGTTGCATCGCCATAAATCGGAAAAGTGATATTTTTTCCATTAAAGATATTTTTCTCCAAGTCCGCAGGAATAATAATGATTGCAAAAATTTCACGGAGCAGTAAATCGTGACGGGCATCAGCCAGATTGTCATAACTGTGGACAGCAATTTTGGCCGTGGAGTCGAGTTGACGTATCAAAGCACGGCTAGCAGAGCTGTGATCCTGGTCGATTACGGCAACTGGCAGATCCCATACTGTTGGCCGGACATACACCAGACTCATCATACACAAGGAAACCAGCATCAACATCCACATGGGTTTTTCCAACATTCCCATTAATACCCGACGAAAAGTTTGCCAATACATCTGCATTATTCATCACCTTGTGGCAGGTTAAGCCGTTTAAATAACCGGTTTCGTACTAGCAGAAAGCAAACGACCGGATAAATAAGCAATAAAGCACAAACAGATAAAATACCCAGTAAAGAAACTTCACGTAGAAAAATATCAAACATCGCATTTAGCGCATGCGTCAAAGGCTCAATATTGGCAATTATCCGCGCCGGTAATATCATTGATAATTCTGGCACTGACATACCTGAAAAAGTTGTCGCAATACTCACTAACACCCCAATTAAACTGTAAGCCGTCAGTACGCTATTAGTGAAAGTAAACAGCAACAGGCCAACACTTTGAGCAGCAATAACGTAGAAGAAACCCACTATCACCATATATATTGGGTTACCATTCACTTTTGCATCAAATACACCAATCAGAGCGGCCAATTCAACAATCAGCAACAGAGTAAAAAACAGGGTATAAGGCGCCAGTTTTCCCAACAGAGCAAAAGTAAATGGTTTCATTGTTATCAGCATCTTGCTGCGTGCCATGCTATAAATCGTGCAAGTTACAACAAAAAGCTGTAACAAATGAATTGTGGCCGCAAACTGCTGATAATAGATGTAACTACCACTGGCATTAAAAAGGCTGTCATAAACGAGCGTAACATTGGCTAATGGTGGTAACTGATGGCCCATTTCTATCGCCAATATGGAACGATACTTCGCATTAATCTCTGCCATTAATCCACTGAGATCTTGAATAGAATAACTTCCCGCACCATAAAACAATGCATTGTAATACATACGCACTGTTGGCTGGCGCCCTCTGAGCGCATTAGCTTCAAAATCATGAGGAATATAAAGTAAGGAGTAATCCTTAGCACTGCCAAGCCGTTCAAGAGATTCCTGTAATCCCCCATCATAAGATTTAATCTGCGCATGAGAAGCGGCATCCAGGTTACGTATTAGATGACGTGACAGCGGGCTCTGATCATTATCAACCACCGATACCGGCAGATTGAGCAATGTCCCTTCTGAGAAATTAGCGCTGATCAGCACAAATAGCATCAACGGAAATAACCAGCTTAACCAGTGAAAAACTGGACTGCGAATCACCGCCCGAATTTCTTGGCTAAAAGCGCGTTCGAAACCACGCCATGCAACCTTGCTCCGCATCAGTCACCTACTTATCCCAACGCCACAAGGCACTCATTCCAGGACGTAAACCTTCAATAGGCTGTAAGGAATACAAGCGCACTTCAAAGGTTCTTAAATCGAAATCACCGGTGGCACGAGTTGCACGTTTAGTCGCATAATCACCCATCGGAGAGATATAACGAACTTCGGCTTCGATCTCTTTATCACCTAGCGCAGGAATACGAAGTTTGACTTTATCCCCTTTGTGCACCTTTGCCAGAATGTCTTCCCGCAGGTTATAAATAAAATAAGCTTCTGGTACACGGACTAATGTCACCAAGGGGCTATTAGCATTAAATAATTCACCAACTTCTGCCGGAATCGGCCCAACCTCCCCAGCAACAGGTGCTTTGACCTGTAAATCATCACTCTGGGTTTGTAACTCAATCAGTTGCTGTTCAGCCTGACGTAAAGCTGCTGCATATTTCTGACGCAGTTCAATCCTGTCACCATGCATACCTTCATCCAATGCCGCTTTTGCGCTCTGCATTTTCTGATAGGAAACATCCCTGCTTCTGTGGGCATTATCCAGATCGTTCCGTGAAACATAACCTTTAGATGCTACGTTCTGAACACGATCATATTCACGAACCGCGTTATCGTATTCAGCCTGAGCTTGCGCCAAACCCGCTTCCAGATTCCGAATACTTTCTTCACGTGTTCCATGAAGAGATTGCTCCAATTGAGCTTTGGCTTGATCACGAGCAGCTTCTAGTGAAGCAACCTGGGCCAGTAATTCCGGGCTTTCGAGTGTAACCAGCAATTGCCCTGCCTTAACATCATCTCCTCGTTCAACGTGACGCTCAACCACTCGCCCCTTCGCTTTAGATGCCACAATCACTTCCGGTGCATCAACTTCACCTTGCAACAATAAATATTGGTTATGGGAACGAAATAACACAGCCATTGCTGTGAGCAAAATAACCAGTAAAATCGTAAAAAATGTGCTTTTTTTCATGATGTCTTACACATCCAAAATTACCCGACCTGAAACTAACGCTATAGCTTCGCATTGTTCTACGGAAATTTCTTATATGTTTGTGCGTATAATCACTGACAGAAAGGAAAACGCTTTACAATAGTGTAGTGGTTCATGATTCTTGTCAAATATTAACCTACTTAAACCAAACTCTTAATAATATTATTAGCTGTTTCTGTAAACTAACAATATTCACAATTCTCTCGGAAAGTCTATGTACGCATTTAATCTTGTGTTGTTATTACTACAACAGATGTGTGTCTATTTAGTTATCGCCTGGCTACTAAGTAAAACACCACTATTTATTCCACTGTTACAAGTTACTGTGCGTTTATCTCATAAACTGCTGTGTTATGTCACTTTTTCCATTTTCTGTATTATGGGAACTTATTTTGGTCTGCATGTAGGTGATTCCATTGCCAATACCCGTGCTATTGGCGCAGTTCTTGGCGGACTGCTAGGCGGGCCAGGCGTCGGCGTGCTGGTGGGGTTAACCGGAGGACTGCACCGCTACTCTCTTGGCGGGATGACCGCTTTCAGTTGCATGATATCAACGATTATTGAAGGTTTAATCGGTGGCATTATTCACAGCTATCTGACGAAACGTGGTCAAATAAATCGACTGATTAACCCCTGGACAGCCGCTGTCGTCACGTTTTGTGCTGAAATAATACAAATGGGCATTTTACTACTGCTCGCCCGTCCATACAGTGAAGCATTAACATTAGTCAAAAATATCGCAACCCCTATGATCGTCACTAATAGTATCGGCTCAGCAATGTTTATACGTATCCTACTTGACCGGCGCGCAATATTTGAAAAATACACCAGTGCATTTTCTGCTCAAGCGTTGAAAATCGCTGTCTATACGGAGGGTATTCTGCGAAAAGGATTTAATGAAAATAACAGTATGAAGGTAGCAAAAGTTATTTACCAACAACTGGAAATAGGCGCAGTTGCTATTACAGATAGAGAAAAACTTCTGGCATTTATTGGTATCGGTTCAGATCATCACCTCCCTGGAACACCTATTTCTTCGGAACAATCCCGTCGAGCAATTGAAAATAATGAAGTGGTTTATGCCGATGGCAATGAAATACCTTACCGTTGTTCAATTAATCCAACCTGCAAATTAGGTTCCACACTGGTCATTCCGCTACAGGGAGAAAATCAGCAAGTTATCGGCGCAATCAAACTTTATGAAGCTAAAAATCGTCTATTTAGCTCAATCAACCGCCCCCTAGGGGAAGGTATTGCCAGCCTGTTATCCGCCCAAATCCTCGCAGGACAATATGAACGTAACAAACAATCACTGCTGCAATCAGAGATTAAGCTGCTTCATGCGCAAGTGAATCCTCACTTTTTATTTAATGCCTTAAATACTCTGCAAGCAGTAATCCGACGGGACAGTTATCAAGCGGGTCAATTAGTACAATATCTCTCAACTTTTTTCCGTAAGAACTTGAAACGGTCGGAAGAGATTGTCACGCTAGCTGATGAAATAGAGCATGTGAATGCTTACTTACAAATTGAAAAGGCACGTTTTCGTGATCATCTGCAAATAAGCATTGAACTGCCAGAATCTTTACTTCACGCCAAATTACCCGCTTTTTCTCTCCAGCCAATAGTAGAAAATGCAATCAAACACGGCACATCACAGTTATTAGAAACCGGTAGGGTTACTATTCGTGCTCATCAACAGCATCAATTGTTAATACTGGAAGTGGAAGATAATGCCGGTCTTTATAAATCGGCCTCTATGGGGGATGGACTAGGAATGAGTCTGGTAGATAAACGACTACGACTTCGCTATGGTGAAAATTATGGCGTGCAAATAGATTGCCAACCAGAAAAATTTACCCGCGTAATTTTACGCTTACCACTCATTAAAGAGGCTAATAAAACTGTGTGAATATGAATATATTAATTGTCGATGACGAACCGCTTGCACGAGAAAACCTACGTTGTTTGCTAGAAGAAGAACATGATATTCAAATTATTGGCGAATGCGCCAATGCCGTTGAAGCCATTGGCGCCATACATCATCTAAAACCCGATGTTGTATTTTTGGATATCCAAATGCCACGTATCACCGGATTAGAAATGGTTGGTATGCTCGATCCAGAACATCGTCCCTATATTGTTTTTCTGACCGCATTTGATGAATATGCAATACAAGCATTTGAAGAGCACGCATTTGACTATTTATTAAAACCTCTGGAAAAAAGCCGTCTAACTAAAACCTTACAACGATTACGGCAAGGACATCAGAAACAGGATATTTCCACCCTCAAAGCAGAAGAGCCGCTAAAATATATCCCATGCACCGGCCACAGCCGAATCTGGCTTGTGCAGTTGGATGAAATCCTTTACGTCACCTCCCGTCCAAGCGGAGTGTATGTTATGTGTACCAATGGGCAGGAAGGATTTACTGAACTGACACTTCGCACATTGGAAACCCGCACACCATTGATGAGAAATCATCGTCAATATTTGGTCAATATGACCCATCTGCGCGAAATTCTATTTGGTGATCACGGGCAGGCCGAACTGATTCTACGCAATGGTAAAACTATTCCTGTCAGCCGCCGTTATTTGAAACCACTAAAAGAAGCACTAGGATTGAAGTAACCGTGACATTCATCACATTTTTAGCAGGTTAGTCAGTTCTTACTCACCGCTCACCTGCTGAATCTGACCACTTAACCCGCCATACAACCACTCACTCAGACACTCTCTTATAGCTTCCTTTACCTATGACAAGATACGAGTAAAAATTTATAACTCTCAGGAGAAGAGAAATGCAACATGCTCTCACATTTGTCATTGCAACGTTGTGTATTCTAGTTATCTGCTACCGATTGTACGGCGTATTCTTCGTTAAAAAGGTACTGAAAGCAGATGATAGCGAAGTTACACCTTCCCATTTACTGGAAGACGGTAAGGATTATGTACCCACGAAAAAATGGGTCAATTTTGGTAGCCACTTCGCAGCAATCGCAGCCGCAGGACCGCTGGTTGGCCCTGTGTTAGCAGCTCAATACGGTTACCTGCCAAGTATGTTATGGCTGTTAATCGGCTGTGTTATCGGCGGCGCCGTGCATGATACGGTTGTTTTATTCGCATCAATGAAACATAGCGGTAAATCCCTGTCAGAAGTTGCCAAAACAGAACTTGGCCCAATTGCTGGTTGGTGCACCGGCCTTGCAATGTTGTTCATCATTACGATTACTATGGCAGGACTATCTATGGTGGTTGTTCACGCGCTAGAACGTAATCCCTGGGGAACATTTGCAGTATTTATGACCATTCCGGTCGCAATCGGAGTCGGTCTATGGGAGCGCTTCACAGGTAATATGCGCGGAGCAACTTGGGTAGGTATTATCACCATTATGGCTTGTGTGATTGCCGGCCCTTACATTCAGGCATCTGCTTTCGGTGAGTGGCTGAGTCTGCGTACATCAACTGTCAGCTTGGCGCTGCCAATCTATGCGTTTTTTGCCACCGCTCTGCCTGTATGGATGTTATTGACTCCCCGTGGTTATCTTTCCAGTTTTATGAAAATCGGTGTATTCGGTGCGCTGGTTGTGGGTGTCATCTTTATTAACCCAGAGATCCAATTCCCGGCAGTCACTGAATTTATTCATGGCAATGGCCCTGTACTGGCTGGTCCGGTGTGGCCGTTTATCTCCATCACCATTGCGTGTGGTGCTATTTCTGGTTTTCATGCATTTATCGGCTCTGGCACAACACCAAAACAGATCGATAAGTGGGGTGATATTCTGCCAGTTGGTTTCGGTGCAATGTTGGCAGAATGTGTTGTTGGCGTCATGGCGTTGATCGCTGCCACTTCCCTATATCCTGCTGATTATTTCGCGATTAATTCCACCCCAGAGGTCTTTGCCACACTAGGTATGGATGTTATCCATCTACCACAATTGAGTCAGGAAATTGGTCTGGATCTGTATGGCCGTACCGGTGGTGCAGTTACGTTGGCGGTTGGTATGGCAGATATCTTCACCCGCATCCCTTGGTTTAGTCAGTTAGCCTCCTACTTCTTCCAGTTCGTCGTCATGTTCGAAGCTGTATTTATCCTGACAGCGGTCGATTCTGGTACCCGTGTTGCCCGTTACTTGCTGCAAGATTTTCTGGGCGATATCTGGGCGCCTCTGAAACGCATTAACTGGTTACCAGGTTCCATTGGTTGCAGTATCGTTGCTTGTTTACTGTGGGGCTACCTACTGAATTCCGGCGATATTAATTCAGTCTGGGCGCTATTCGGGGTATCCAATCAACTGATGGCCTCCATCGGACTGATGATTGGCGCAACCATTATCCTACGTCTGTCTGAAAAACGCTGGTATATGCTGACCTGCCTGGTACCACTGGCTTACCTGTACGTTACTGTGAACTACGCTGCTTACTGGATGGTGAAGCATGTTTACTTCAACCCCGCCGCAAAAGGTTTCAACATCTTCAACGGAACGATCTCCATTGTGATGGTTATCCTCGGCGTTGTAATTACGATCTCTTCCATTATGCAGTGGCTAAAACTGTGGCGCACCCGCAGTGCAGGTAATTCAGTTGAAGTACTGAATCACTGATTTTCCTTCCACGTATCAAAAGCTGCCCTCCGTATAGAGCAGCTTTTGCTGTTATAGACATGAATGAATATGTGATTTGTGCTATAATGTGCTACATAATGCGTCTTTTTAAGGAGCAGTTATGACTACATTGACTCGATTAAGAAAGCAAGGTGGGGCTGTTGTATTAACTATTCCCAGCGATATAGCTCAATCATTGGGTTGGCGCCCCGGTACAGAAATAGAGCTAAATAAACAGGGGGAATGTCTCAATATAATATCTGCTAAAAGACAACGGAGAGGGAGAAAAACCCTATCCCAGCTTCTTACAGAAATCAATCCTCAGGAAATAAAAGTACTAAATCAATCAGTAGCATTCTGGAACGAAACTCCGGCAGTTGGTAAGGAATACAATGATGACTAAAAGGAAAAAATTCCCAGGACGAGGAGAAATCTGGTTTGTAGATCATGATCCAGTGACTGGCCGGGAATTAAAGGGAAAACATTACTTCATTGTTATCACTGAAACTATATTGAATAACGCTTTAGGAACTGCAATTTGTTGTCCAATAACAATAGGTGGGAGCAAGCCACGCTCATCAGGTACAACAGTTGTGGTTGATGGCCGTAGTACACTTTCTGGAGAAATTACAGGTGTCGTATTATGTCACCAAATCAGAACGCTGGATTTAGAAGGAACGAAAGCGACATATGCTACAGATGCAGAGGCTGAATTGCTCGATGAAATCATTGGCAAAGTAATTGATTTAATTGATCCCCAAGAAGACTGAATCATACCGCAATTGAAACAATTAACTGATAAAAAACGGCTCCTGTAAAAAGAGCCGCTTTATTATTTAAATATTAATCAGACAATTACTGCGCATTACTGTTGTTATAACGACGGCGTGGAGCTGATGAACCATGATCATCGCCACGACCACGGAAATTGCCACGGTTTTGGCCTTCACCACGACCTTCTCCACTGCGGCGTTCACCATTGAAGCGACGACCACCACCATTAAAATTCTCACGATCACGACGAGGACCATTGCCATTGCCGTTACGTGGACCACCGCGACGTTCGCGGCGCTCAAACGGCTGTGCATCACCCAGTAACTGCATATTCATTGGCTTGTTCAGAATGCGGGTACGGGTAAAGTGGGACAACAAATCACCTGGCATACCTTTTGGCAATTCAATCGTGGAATGCGTTGCAAACAATTTGATATTGCCAATATAACGGCTGCTGATATCCCCTTCGTTAGCAATCGCACCAACGATATGACGAACTTCAACGCCATCATCACGGCCCACTTCAATACGGTACAACTCCATTTCACCGACATCACGGCGTTCACGACGAGGACGATCACCACGTTCGCCACGATCATCAAGGCCGTTACGACGACGATCATCGCGCTCATTGAATTCACGGCGAGGACGACGTACCGGATCTGGAGGCAGAATCAATGGACGCTCACCTTGTGCCATTTTTAATAATGCTGCGGCCAGAGTTTCTATATCCAGATCTTCCGCAGGTTGCAATTTAGACAACAGAGTACGGTACTGATCCAGATCGCTACTTTCCAATTGCTGCTGCACATTAGCGGCAAATTTTTCCAGACGACGCTGACTCAACAACTCAGCATTTGGCAGCTCAACTTCTGGAATAGTCAGCTTCATTGTACGTTCAACGTTACGTAACAAGCGGCGTTCACGGTTTTCTACAAACAACAACGCACGACCAGCACGCCCTGCACGGCCAGTACGGCCAATACGGTGAACATAAGATTCGGCATCCATTGGAATGTCATAGTTAACAACCAGGCTGATGCGCTCAACATCCAGTCCACGCGCTGCAACATCAGTTGCAATCAAAATATCCAAACGGCCATCTTTCAGACGTTCCAATGTCTGCTCACGCAGTGCCTGGTTCATATCACCGTTTAGCGCCGCACTGTTGTAGCCATTACGCTCCAGTGCTTCTGCCACTTCCAACGTTGCGTTTTTGGTGCGCACAAAAATAATCGCGGCATCAAAATCCTCTGCTTCAAGGAAACGCACCAAAGCTTCATTTTTACGCATACCGTAAACAGACCAATAGCTCTGGCTGATGTCAGGACGAGTCGTTACACTCGCTTGGATACGCACTTCCTGCGGATCGTTCATAAAACGACGAGTAATACGACGGATAGCTTCTGGCATAGTTGCAGAGAACAACGCAGTCTGATGTTCTGCGGGGATCTGGCTCATGATGTTTTCAACATCTTCGATAAAGCCCATACGCAACATTTCGTCTGCTTCATCCAAAACTAAACCGCTCAGATTAGACAGATCCAAAGTACCACGCTTCAGATGATCCAAAAGACGCCCAGGCGTACCCACAACAATTTGTGGCCCTTGACGCAAAGCGCGTAACTGAACGTCATAACGTTGCCCACCATACAACGCAACAACATTCACGTTACGCATATGTTTAGAAAAATCTGCGCACGCTTCGGCTACCTGTACCGCCAGTTCACGGGTCGGCGCCAACACAAGGATCTGCGGAGCTTTCAACTCAGCATTGATGTTATGCAGCAAAGGCAGACTGAATGCCGCTGTTTTACCACTCCCCGTCTGCGCCATACCCAGTACGTCACGACCATTTAATAAATGGGGAATACATTGTTGTTGAATTGGAGATGGCTTTTCATAGCCTAGATCTTCCAGTGCAGAAAGGATAGGTGCTGATAAACCCAGATCAGCAAAAGAGATTTCAGTCTCAGTGGTCATGTAATGGTGCCTCATTAGTTATGGCGGCCAGTCTACATAACGCATCGAAAAAAATTTCGGTCATTTTCATTTAAAATGTGAACTGGCTCAAAGTATTTAATTAAACGAACAAATAAGCCCTCATCGATCAAGATGATGGACTTTGTTAATCGATATCGAAATGTTCGTCAGCTATTGCTGGTCCGATTCTGATAGGTCATCTTGTTCCTGGCCTAACAGCGCCAATTCCAACAATGCATAGCGGTGCTCAACAAAGTTATGTGCGTTGTTAGCTACCGTCAGCTTGAATAACGCAGATGCGCTATCCTTGTCCCCCAGACTTAGGTAATGCTTACCTAAATAGAAGTCAGTTTCACTGAGATGCTCAGCGAGCGAAGTGTTATCCGTTGCATTCTCTTTCAAGCGATTCATCAATGTATATTCACTAATTTTGCCTAAATAGAATTCAACTATATTCCAGCCCCATTGCCCCCGGTTCGCTTTTTCGTAGTGTTGCGATAAATTCAACATTGCCCCTTTAGGATAAAATTCTTTTTCCACCAGGTACAACCACAGCGAACGGAAAGGATCATTTGGATCGTCTTGATAAAACGCCTGCAGATCATCCTGCGCTAACTTATACCTACCACCGTAATACAACGCGATGCCACGGTTAAGACGCGCGTAATTGTAAGTTGGATCAAGCTCTAATACAGAATCAAACGCTTCATAGGCAGCATCAAAATTGCCAGCCTGTGTGAAGTAAATTCCCAGATAATTAAAAATCTCTGGAATATTAGGCCGAATAGATAAGGCAACAGAAAAATCATTTCGTGCCAAAGCTCTCAGGCCGAGACTATCATACAGCACACCTCTCTCATATAAAAGCTGTGCGTACTCATCTTCTGTCAATGACCGACTCGCAAGAATCTGTTCCATGCGAGCCAGAATGACTTCTTGTTGCAATGAAGGTTGTAACGGAATAGCAAAAACTTCGTTTTTACGCCAATCCTTGCTGCTGCATCCTGCCAAAAGAAGTATTGCTACAGCATAACACCAGCGCAGAAAAAGATTCATTTCCTACTCCCGAAAGTCAGACATTAAATTAAGAATGCCCTATCACCCATATTGCATTTATTGGGCCTCCTGCCCTGAGTCTATAAACGGCGCCTTTCTAAAGACACCGTTTATGACATCAAATTTATTCTGCTGATTGTGGCGCCACGGGTGTATCCTCGACAATTACGCCGGCTGTCGCTTCTTTAATGCTCAGGCGAACACGACCCTGGCGATCAATTTCCAGAACTTTAACTGAGACTTCCTGACCAACCTGCAAATAATCTGCCACTTTCTCAACACGCTTATCAGCAATCTGAGAAATATGTACCAGACCTTCTTTACCGCCACCAATAGCAACAAATGCGCCAAAATCAACGATGCGGGTTACTTTACCAGTGTAAATACGAGCAACTTCGATTTCAGCAGTGATTTCTTCAATACGACTGATGGCATGTTTTGCTTTTTCACCATCAGTTGCAGCAATTTTCACTGTGCCATCATCTTCGATCTCAATGGTAGTACCGGTTTCTTCTGTCAGCGCACGGATAACTGAACCACCTTTACCGATAACATCTTTGATCTTATCAGGGTTGATCTTAATAGTGTGAATACGTGGTGCAAATTCAGAAATTTCATTACGTGGGCTGTGAATTGCCTGCTCCATTACACTCAGGATGTGCAAACGCGCACCTTTTGCCTGATTCAGAGCAATTTGCATGATTTCACGGGTAATGCCTTCAATTTTGATGTCCATTTGCAGTGCGCTGATGCCTTCACAGCTACCCGCGACTTTAAAGTCCATATCTCCCAAGTGATCTTCATCACCCAAGATATCAGACAGAACAACAAAATTATCGTCTTCTTTCACTAACCCCATTGCAATACCAGCAACAGCAGCTTTAATCGGCACACCTGCGTCCATCAACGCAAGAGATGCGCCACAAACAGATGCCATTGAAGATGAGCCGTTTGATTCCGTAATTTCAGAAACTACACGAACGGTATATGGGAATTCGTTAGCTTTCGGCATAACCGCCGCCACACCGCGTTTAGCCAAACGACCATGACCAATTTCACGACGCTTTGGCGAACCAATCATACCTGTTTCACCAACAGAATATGGCGGGAAGTTGTAGTGCAATAGGAAACGATCTGTGCGCTCTCCCATCAACTCGTCAATGATCTGTGCATCACGTTCTGTACCCAAAGTCGCAGTAACCAAAGCCTGAGTTTCACCACGAGTAAACAGCGCAGAACCATGAGTGCGAGGCAGAACTCCAGTACGTACGTCCAATGCACGAACCATATCTTTTTCGCGGCCATCAATACGTGGTTCGCCACGCAAGACACGACTACGAACAACTTTTTTCTCTAAGCTACCCAGAATCTCATGGATTTCGGCTTCCTCTAAAGCTTCATCCTGTTCCAACAGCGCTGCCGTCACTTCCTCTTTGATAGCATCAACCTGAGCATAACGCTCCTGTTTTTCAGTGATACGGTAAGCATCACCCAAACGGCTTTCCGCCAATTCAGCTACTCGGTCATGCAACACTTGATTAACAGGTTCCGGCGCCCAATTCCATTTTTCTTTACCTGCTTCCGCAGCCAACGCATTAATGTTATCAATAACTACCTGTTGTTGATCATGGCCGAATACTACCGCACCTAACATTTGCTCTTCAGTTAGAATGTCTGCTTCAGATTCAACCATCAAAACAGCACCAGCAGTACCTGAAACCACCAGATCCAAACGGCTATTTTTCAGCTCATCACTGGTTGGGTTAAGCACATACTGATCATTAATATAACCAACGCGTGCAGCGCCAATTGGGCCATTGAACGGAATACCAGATAGCGCCAGCGCAGCAGAAGCACCGATCATTGCAACAACATCTGGGTTAACTTGCGGGTTAACAGAAACAACCGTTGCGACAATCTGCACCTCGTTCAGGAAACCCTCTGGGAACAGAGGACGCAGAGGACGATCAATCAAACGAGCAACTAATGTTTCACCTTCACCAGGGCGACCTTCGCGACGAAAGAAGCTGCCTGGAACACGACCAGCAGCATAAGTACGTTCCTGATAGTTAACAGTCAGTGGAAAGAAATCCTGACCTTCTTTTGCTTTTTTCTGACCAACAACGGTAACAAATACAGCGGTGTCATCCATATTGACCATGACAGCCGCTGTAGCCTGGCGAGCCATCATACCCGTTTCGATAGTAACGGTATGTTGACCATATTGAAATTTACGAACAATCGGATTAAGCAAAATAATATCCTTTCGTTAACATTGCCTTTTATATTCAGCAAACAACAATGAATGATCTCTTCATGCCACATCCTCGCGACTAACGACAGGTCTTACTCCCTTAAGCACTCTCATTAGCCGCGCGAACCTCTGTAACTGAAGAGCCTTAATAAAAACCACCACCAGCATTTTTTGTGCTGTTGCCTATGATGGCTTCTCAGAAGAAAAGGGGCCATATATGGCCCCTTTCCACTGAAACTTGCTTGATTAGCGACGCAGGCCAAGACGCCCAATCAGCGCAGTGTAACTTGTTACATTTTTACGCTTCAGATAGTCCAGAAGTTTACGACGCTGAGAAACCATGCGCAGCAGACCACGACGGCTGTGGTGATCTTTTTTATGCTCTGAAAAGTGGCCTTGCAGGTGGTTAATCTGTGCAGTTAACAAAGCAATCTGTACTTCACTGGAACCACTGTCATTCGCATCACGACCAAATTCAGCAATAATTTGCGCTTTTGCTTCAGTACTTAGAGACATAATTACAACTCCAAAAATATATAAACTAAAATTACGGATGGCCGATCTCTAATTCAGCTACCCAACATATAACTGCGCCATTCTACGCTGCAAATAAGTTAAGCGCAAGATAGCCCCAAATACCCTAATCCCGGCTTTCAACAACTAAACGGCGGGGAGCAACAAGCCCATCGTCATTGATAACAGCAATGCCAATGAATTTCCGTTCATCACCTTCAGTTACACGTACCATACTTTCAACCAGAGCCGGGGATTTAGCACTGCGCACCGCCTGACCTTGTTTAAAATAAGCCGCAACTACTGGAATCAAATTAACCTCTGGGAAATGAGCAATTGCACTATCCATTGGTAATAGTAATGAATCAATTAATTCGCCCACAGGTATTTCCTGATCTTTGGCCTGCTTTTGCAATTCATATAATTGCTCAAGTGTCACCATGCGATCATTTGGATAATTCGCTACCTGTAAACGTCTTAAATAAATAACGTGAGCACCACAGCCTAATAATTCACCTAAGTCATCAATAATAGTGCGAATATAAGTTCCTTTCGAACAGTGTATTTCCAATTCCAGTTCATCATCTTCCCAACGGATAAACTGTAATTCATAGACTGTAATCGGCCGTGCTTCGCGTTCTACCTCAATACCCTGACGAGCATACTCATACAATGGTTTTCCCTGATGTTTCAGTGCAGAATACATGGAAGGAATTTGCATGGTATTACCACGGAATTTATCCAAAGCTGTATCAAGTTGTGCCTGATTTAACAGGATTGCTCTTTCACTGATGATTTGCCCGTGTGAATCAGATGTGTCAGTTCGCTGACCAAGACGAGCTATCACTCGATAACGCTTGTCAGAATCAAGTAAGAACTGGGAAAACTTCGTGGCTTCACCAAGGCAAACCGGTAGCATACCCGTTGCTAGTGGATCCAACGCGCCAGTGTGACCAGCTTTGCTGGCGTTGAAAATACGTTTTACTTTTTGTAACGCATCATTAGAAGAAATATCCTGCGGCTTATCCAGTAACAACACACCATGTATATCACGACCGCGACGACTACGCCCCATTACTTCTCCTCTTTGTGATCCGCAGAAGCCCGGCGCTGTTCATCATTCTTCACAACATTAGTAACCAGATTGGACATCCTCATCCCCTCGACCAGGGAATTATCATAGGAGAAAGTCAGTTCTGGTACGACACGCAAACGCATTGCTTTACCCAACAGAGAACGAATAAAACCAGAAGCTTCATTCAATGCCTTAATACCATTTTTTACCACATCGGAATCATGTTCTTCAGTCAACACATTCAGAAAGGTGACAAATACTTTGGCGTAAGCCAAATCACGGGAAACTTCAACGCCAGAAACAGTCGCCATACCGATTCGGGGATCTTTCACTTCTCGCTGTAAAATGATGGCAATCTCTTTTTGCATTTCCTGTGCAACGCGCTGAGTACGACTGAATTCTCTTGCCATTGTTATATCTCCTGACATTTGGGGGGCAAAAGCCCCCCAATAATAATGAAATTAACCAGTGGTAGGAATTAAGCGATAGATCGTTTAACTTCAATAACTTCAAATACTTCGATCATGTCACCAACACGAACATCGTTGTAGTTCTTAACACCGATACCACATTCCATACCATTACGGACTTCGTTAACGTCATCTTTAAAGCGGCGAAGGGATTCCAATTCACCTTCGTAAATCACTACGTTATCACGCAATACGCGAATTGGATTATTACGTTTAATCGTACCTTCGGTTACCATACAACCTGCAATCGCACCAAATTTCGGTGACTTAAACACATCACGAACTTCTGCTAATCCCATGATTTGCTGTTTATATTCAGGCGCCAGCATACCACTCATTGCCTGTTTAACTTCATCAATCAGGCTATAAATAACAGAGTAATAACGCAGATCCAAGCTTTCATTTTCAACAACCCGACGTGCAGAAGCATCGGCACGAACATTGAAGCCCAGAATAATTGCATTAGAAGCAGCAGCCAGTGTTGCATCAGTCTCGGTAATGCCACCTACGCCAGAGCCGATGATTTTCACTTTCACTTCATTGGTAGACAATTGCTCCAATGCTTCGCGGATCGCTTCACATGATCCCTGAACGTCAGATTTCAGAACAATATTCAATTCAGAAACTTCACCTTCTTCCATGTTAGCAAACATGTTTTCCAGTTTAGATTTCTGCTGGCGAGCTAGTTTGACCTCACGGAATTTACCCTGACGATACAGAGCAACTTCACGCGCTTTCTTCTCATCACGTACAACAGTCGCTTCATCACCAGCGGCAGGTACGTTGGACAGGCCAAGAATCTCTACTGGAATAGATGGACCCGCAGAGAACACTTCGCGACCTAGCTCGTCACGCATTGCACGAACTCGTCCATATTCAAAGCCACAAAGTACAATATCACCTTTGTTCAAAGTACCTTCTTGAACTAGCACTGTCGCAACCGGACCACGGCCTTTATCCAAGAATGATTCGATAACAACGCCGCTTGCCATACCAGAATGGACTGCTTTTAGTTCAAGAACTTCAGCTTGAAGTAAGATTGCGTCCAGCAATTCATCAATACCAATACCAGCTTTAGCAGATACATTGATAAACTGTGTTTCACCGCCCCATTCTTCAGGCTGAACACCGTGCTGAGAAAGCTCATTCTTCACGCGATCCGGATCAGCTTCGGGTTTGTCGATCTTATTAACCGCAACAACTACAGGCACATTCGCTGCTTTTGCATGCTGAATAGCTTCGATAGTCTGAGGCATCACACCATCATCGGCAGCAACAACCAGGACCACGATGTCGGTAGCTTTTGCACCACGTGCACGCATTGAAGTAAATGCAGCATGCCCTGGAGTATCCAGGAAAGTAATCATGCCACTTTCAGTTTCAACATGGTAAGCACCGATATGCTGGGTAATACCACCCGCCTCACCAGAAGCAACTTTCGTAGAACGAATGTAATCCAGCAGAGAAGTTTTACCGTGGTCAACGTGCCCCATGATAGTCACAACCGGCGCGCGAGATTCAGCAACAGCTTCACCTGTATCACGGTCGCTCATCAGCGCTTCTTCCAGCTCATTCTCACGACGCAGGATAACCTTATGACCCATTTCTTCAGCAACTAGCTGTGCAGTTTCCTGATCGATCACCTGGTTGATGGTTGCCATTGCACCCATTTTCATCATGGCTTTGATGACCTGAGAACCTTTGACAGCCATTTTATTAGCCAACTCAGCAACAGTAATAGTTTCACCGATCACAACATCACGGTTAACAGCCGCTACAGGCTTATTAAAACTTTGTTGCAATGTACTGGTTTTACGTTGCTTGCCTTTTGTACGGCCAACTGCGCGGGCTTCTTCACGATCTGCTTTAGATTCAGAATGCTTATTATTTTTCTTCTGGCGAGTAGCCTTACCGCTACGACCACGAGCACGACGATCACCTTCAACTTTAGCATCGTTTTCGTCTTCTGCTGCACGGGCATGACGGGAGGTAGTGACATGATAATCATCGTTATCAATGGAATCTGAATCACTTGACCACTTGTCCTGATTCTCTTCAGCCATACGACGAGCTTCCTCAGCAACGCGTCTAGCTTCTTCCTCTACCTTACGACGCACCTCTTCTTCTGCTTTACGCTTAAGATCAGCAGCTTCTGCTTCACGACGTGCTTTTTCACTTTGGGTTGTTTTGTCAGTCTGGACTGGTTTTTGCTTATGTTCGGTATGTTGATTGGTCACTTTTTCATTTTCCGCTGCCTGGCGCTTAGCTTCTTCAGCTGCTTCACGTTTGGCTTTTTCTTCTGCCTCACGTTTAGCCTGCTCTTCAGCGAGTTTCTTCGCTGCTGCTTCGGCTTCACGTTGCGCTTTTTCTTCTGCTTCGCGCCGTGCTTGCTCTTCCGCTTCACGCTTCGCCTGCTCTTCCGCTTTAGCCTGTTCAATTGCATCACGGTTCACATATGTACGCTTTTTGCGGACCTCAACGGCTACCGGTTTGCTTTTACCATCGGTGCCTGAAACATTCAACGTACTACGAGTCTTACGCTGCAATGTTAATTTATCGGGTTTACCAGCCGAACCACCTTGTTCGCGGTTCAAATGAGCCAGTAAAGCTTCTTTTTCTTTCTGAGAGACAAAATCAGTTTCGGTTTTTTTAATCCCTGCATCAGCAAATTGCTGTACCAGGCGATCAACCGAAGTCTGGATCTCTTCTGCCAGTGATTTTACGGTTACATCTGTCATGCTGTTCCTTCCTGCTACGGTTTATTACGCATCATCGCCAAACCAACAGATATTTCGGGCCGCCATGATGAGCTCGCCTGTCTTCTCATCATTCAAACCTTCAATATCAGATAGGTCGTCGATACCCTGCTCGGCAAGATCTTCCAGCGTACAGATGCCACGGGCAGCTAGGTCAAATGCCAGAGTACGGTTCATACCAGTCAGATTTAACAACTCTTCAGTTGGTTGTTTATCACTGAGACTCTCTTTCTGAGCCAGTTCCAGAGTAGTTAAAGCAGCTTTCGCACGTTCACGCAGGACTTCGATAGTTTCCTCATCAAGGCCTTCAATTTCCAGAAGTTCCTTAATTGGTACATAGGCCAATTCTTCCAGAGTTGAGAACCCTTCTTCGACTAGAACAGTAGCGAATTCTTCATCAATATCGAGATGCTTAGTGAATGTATCAATAGAAGCGTGAGCTTCTGCCTGATGTTTTGCTTGTAGCTCTTCAGCAGTCATGACATTTAATTCCCATTTGTCATCACTACGGTGTCTTTTCAACAACTGCGCAGCCAGACGCACGTTTTGACCATTACGGCCGATAGCCTGCGCTAAATTGTTGCTTTCAACGGCAACATCCATCGTGCACTTGTCTTCATCAACAACAATAGATGCAACATCAGCCGGAGCCATAGCATTAATGACAAACTGAGCAGGATTATCATCCCACAATACGATATCGATTCGTTCGCCGCCCAGTTCGCTGGAAACAGCCTGTACTCGCGCACCACGCATACCAACGCAAGCACCAACCGGATCAATACGTTTGTCATTCGTTTTTACTGCAATCTTAGCGCGAGATCCCGGATCGCGAGCAGCAGCTTTAATTTCAATTAGTTCTTCACCAATTTCCGGAACCTCAATACGGAACAATTCAACCAGCATTTCCGGACGGGAACGGCTGACAAACAGTTGCGCACCTCGCGCTTCAGGGCGAACATCATACAGTACGCCACGCACACGGTCACCTGGACGAAAATTTTCCCTTGGTAACATATCTTCGCGAAGGATAACTGCTTCAGCATTATTGCCCAAATCAAGAGTGATATTCTCACGATTGACTTTCTTAACCACACTGGTGATGATCTCACCTTGCTGTTCGCGGAACTGGTCAACAACCATAGCGCGCTCAGCCTCACGTACTTTTTGTACAATAACCTGTTTAGCGGTTTGCGTTGTAATACGATCAAATGTCACTGATTCAATTTGATCTTCGGTATAGCTACCCAAATCGATTTCAGGCTCTTCAAATCTAGCCGCTTCTAGCGTAATTTCACGAGTCGGCTGAGTCACTTCTTCAACAACTAACCAACGACGGAAGGTGTCAAAATCGCCAGATTTACGGTCAATGCTGACACGAACATCAATATCTTGTTCATATTTTTTCTTGGTGGCTGTGGCCAATGCTGTTTCCAGCGCCTCGAAGATCTTTTCGCGTGGAAGGGATTTTTCGTTGGAAACCGCTTCCACAACAGCCAGAATTTCTTTATTCATCCTAGTTGCCTCATCCGAACTTTAAAAGTGGGGTACCAGGTTCGCTTTCTGGATGTTGCTCAGTGCGAACACTTCATCTTTTCCATCCACCGTAACCGTGATCATTTCGCCGTCGACAGTTTTGATAATACCCAGCCATTTCCGACGGTTTTGCATTGCTATACGTAAAACCAGACTGACTTCCTCACCAATAAAACGCTGGTAATGTTCAGCCGTGAACAAAGGACGCTCTAAGCCAGGTGAAGAAATTTCCAGGTTATAAAGCACTGAGATAGGATCTTCGACATCCAATACCGCACTGACCTGGTGGCTAACATCAGCACAATCATCAACAGTGATACCATTCTCACTATCAATATAAATTCGCAGTGTAGAAACACGTGCACGAATAAACTCCAAGCCGACTAACTCAAAGCCTAAAGCTTCAACTGGTGCTGAAATCATCGCTGTTAATTTTTGCTCTAATGTGGACAAGCCCACCCCCAAGACATAAAAAAAGGGCTAATTAGCCCAGTAGTTCTGTTGTCAAATAACAAAAAACCCCGAAATTCGGGGCTTTATGCAACTGGACCCTATTTGCTGCCAGTGGCTTCAACCACTCACTTCATGCCCCTTTAAATCAGAACCAATATCTCAAATATTGCTGAATTATTTCGTTCAAAAAGGTGCATCTTAATTTAAGAAGTGGTTGCGGGAGCCGGATTTGAACCGACGACCTTCGGGTTATGAGCCCGACGAGCTACCATGCTGCTCCATCCCGCGTTCGAAAACGTGGCAAATATTACGCCGATAACTGCGAAAACGCAAGCTATCCGAATAATGGTACCGAGGACGGGACTTGAACCCGTAAGCCCTAGTGTGGGCACTACCACCTCAAGGTAGCGTGTCTACCAATTTCACCACCTCGGCACTACATGATGGAGCCATCGCTGATTAAACAGCCCCATTTCAATTCTTTCTTATGATGATTACTGCGGAATATCACTATTTGGTGCTGCTGGTGCCGCTGGAATCTCCATTGATTTCTCAACTTTAGCAGGCTCGCCAATGTTTTCCCACTTGCTGCTTGCACCGGTTTGGTTACTGGTCAGATTACCAAGCACCAAACTAATAATGAAAAACAGAGTAGCGAAAATCGCAGTCATACGAGTCATAAAGTTACCAGAACCCGATGAACCAAACAGCGTTGCAGAGGCACCCGCACCAAAGGAAGCACCCATATCAGCACCTTTACCTTGCTGTAGCATAACCAAGGCAACCAGCCCGATAGCAACCAGCAAGAAAACAACTAAAAGAGCTTCATGCATATGTCGTACCTATATCCTCGTGGGGTTTACCACAATCTATGTGGCTACCTTATACCACATCACCCACTCAAACAGGCTAATCACCTGACCGAGTGGGTGTGAATACTAACCAAACCACATCTGATACGCAAGGTTAATTTCAATAATCAGAATTACTTGAGGAAAAAAACAACAAATTAACCCGCATGTTTCACTGCATCAGCAATACGATGGGCCAAAGCAGTGACTTGCACATCATCTTCACCCTCGACCATGACACGAATCAATGGCTCAGTACCAGATTTACGTAACAATACCCGTCCACGTCCATTTAATTCAGCTTCAACAGATTTAGTAATATTAATTACAGTTTCCGATTTAAGTGGATCGTGTGAACCGGAGAAACGAACATTTACCAGCACCTGCGGCAAAAGTTTCATACCACTACACAGATCGTGCAAACTCATATGGTTAC
The DNA here is from genome assembly GCF_026153155.1 of Photorhabdus aballayi. Lineage (NCBI taxonomy): Bacteria > Pseudomonadati > Pseudomonadota > Gammaproteobacteria > Enterobacterales > Morganellaceae > Photorhabdus > Photorhabdus aballayi. The sequence goes on from NZ_JAPFCD010000005.1 coordinate 80,432, forward strand.
GAACCATAGCACTCAGAACCTGAAGGCCAGCAACAATACCGTCCCCCGTCGTTGTTTTATCCAGCAAAATAACATGGCCAGAATTTTCGGCACCTAAACGCCAACCCTCTTCTTGCAATTTTTCCAGCACATAACGGTCCCCCACTTTAGCACGCAAGAATGGGATACCAAGCTGCTTCAATGCCAGCTCCAATCCCATATTACTCATCAGCGTACCAACAACTCCGCCACGCAGTTGCCCCTGTCTCAATGCTTCACGGGCAATAATATAAAGGATTTGGTCGCCATCAACTTTCTGCCCTAAATGATCAACCATAATAACGCGGTCACCATCACCATCGAATGCCAGACCAACATCCGCCTTCTCTTCTACAACACGTTGTTGCAATAAACGAACATCGGTAGCACCACATTTTTCATTAATATTGATACCGTTCGGCTCACAGCCAATCGTCACAACATTAGCTCCTAGTTCTCTGAGCACATTTGGGGCAATGTGGTAGGTCGCACCATTAGCGCAATCAAGTACAATTTTCAATCCATTAAGACTTTGCTCACTTGGAAATGTACCTTTACAGAATTCAATATAACGGCCAGCAGCATCAACAATACGATTTGCACGCCCCAGCTCTGCTGATTCCACGCAAGTCAGCGGTTTTTCCATTTCAGCTTCAATTGCCTCTTCCACATCATCCGGCAGTTTCGTACCGTCAATAGAGAAGAATTTAATACCATTATCATAATAAGGATTATGAGAAGCAGAGATAACAATTCCAGCTTCAGCACGGAAGGTACGAGTCAAATAAGCAACAGCAGGTGTTGGCATAGGGCCAGTGAACGAAGCCGACAAACCAGCCGCAGCTAAACCTGCTTCTAAAGAAGATTCCAGCATATAGCCAGAAATACGGGTATCCTTACCGATAATGATCTTACGAGAACCATGACGAGCCAGTACTTTACCCGCAGCCCAACCAAGCTTTAACACAAAATCTGGCGTAATTGGGCTATTGCCCACTTTGCCACGGATACCATCAGTACCAAAGTATTTACGGTTACTCATAATTTCTTTTCTTCCTTTGCTGAAAGTGTTGCTTCGACAATTTGCATTGCCTGCACGGTTTCTTTGACATCATGCACCCGGATAATTTGCGCCCCTTGCATAGCAGCGATAACAGCGCAAGCTACACTACCAACAACCCTTTCTTGCGGCGGTACATGAAGCAACTGACCTATCATAGATTTACGTGACATTCCTGCCAGCACAGGTAAACCAAATTGATGAAATTGGTTTAAATGTGCCAGTAACTGATAATTATGCGCCAAGTTCTTGCCAAAACCGAAGCCCGGATCAAGAACAAGTTTATCTTTTGCTATCCCTGCCATCACACAACGTTCAATTTGTTCAGTAAAAAATTGTTTCACTTCACTTAACAAATTTTCATAATGTGGCGCATCCTGCATCGTCCGTGGTTGGCCTTTCATATGCATCAAACAAACAGGTAAGCCAGATTTAGCCACACTTTCCAAAGCACCAGGCTCTTGCAATGCACGAATATCATTAATCAAATGAGCGCCAGCTTTTGCTGATTCGCTCATCACCAATGCTTTCGAGGTATCAACAGAAATCCAAATATTGAATCGTTGGGCTAAAGCCTCAACAACCGGAACAACACGCTCCACTTCTTCCTGTTCACTGACTTCATCAGCTCCCGGACGGGTAGATTCCCCACCGATATCAATGATTGCGGCCCCTTCATCAATCATCTTTTCAGCATGTCGTAAGGCCATATCCAGAGTATTATGAACCCCACCATCAGAAAATGAATCTGGAGTCACATTCAAAATACCCATTATTTGTGGACGAGAAAGATTGAGAATATTATCTCTGACTCTAAGGTTCATGTCAGGCTACCTTCAATGTCAAAACCCCAGGGCTTACCTGGGGTTTCATGAATATATCAATCAGATTACGAAACAATGGAACAATTACTGATCTTTATTTCCTGACTGCCCTACTTGTTCACCACCTTGCGCCAATGTATTGATATCACCAGTTGGTTTTGTAGTCTGCGGAGGAGGTGTATTGCCTGTTGGGCGACTGTTATTATTGCTGCCATTATCGCTTTCCCATCCAGCTGGTGGGCGCACATTTGTACGATTCATTAAGTCATCAATCTGGGGGGCATCAATAGTTTCGTACTTCATCAATGCATCTTTCATCGAATGCAGAATATCAAGGTTGTCCATCAGAATCTGACGAGCACGTTGATAGTTATGATCGATAATTGCCTTCACTTCCTGATCGATAAGACGAGCAGTTTCATCAGACATGTGCTTAGCTTTAGCAACTGAACGGCCAAGGAACACTTCTCCTTCTTCCTCTGCATAGAGTAATGGGCCGAGTTTTTCCGAAAAACCCCACTGCGTCACCATGTTACGAGCAATTGATGTCGCCACTTTGATATCGTTAGATGCACCAGTAGAAACACTGTCTGGACCGTAAATAATCTCTTCCGCCAGACGACCTCCATATAAGGTTGAAATCTGACTTTCCAATTTCTGGCGACTAGCGCTGATCTGATCTCCTTCCGGTAGGAAAAAAGTCACACCCAAAGCGCGGCCACGCGGAATGATGGTAACTTTATGAACAGGATCATGCTCAGGAACCAGACGACCAATAATGGCATGACCTGCTTCATGATAAGCAGTTGATTCTTTTTGCTCTTCCGTCATCACCATCGAGCGGCGTTCTGCGCCCATCATGATTTTGTCTTTCGCTTTTTCGAATTCAACCATAGAAACTACGCGTCTGTTACTACGAGCAGCAAACAAAGCAGCTTCGTTCACCAGGTTAGCCAAATCAGCGCCAGAGAATCCCGGAGTACCGCGAGCAATGACAGAAGCATCAACATCAGTATCCAGAGGAACCCGGCGCATATGAACTTTCAGAATCTGCTCACGGCCACGTACGTCTGGCAAACCAACAACAACCTGACGGTCAAAACGACCAGGGCGCAGCAACGCAGGATCAAGTACGTCGGGACGGTTAGTCGCGGCAATAACGATAATACCTTCGTTGCCTTCAAAACCATCCATCTCAACCAGCATCTGGTTCAGAGTCTGCTCACGTTCATCGTGACCTCCGCCCAAACCAGCGCCACGCTGACGGCCCACCGCATCAATCTCATCAATAAAGATGATACAAGGTGCTGCTTTCTTCGCCTGCTCGAACATATCACGAACACGGGATGCACCAACACCAACAAACATTTCAACAAAGTCGGAACCAGAGATAGTAAAGAACGGCACTTTTGCCTCACCAGCAATTGCTTTTGCCAGTAAAGTCTTACCCGTACCCGGGGGCCCGACCATCAGAATACCTTTCGGAATTTTTCCACCCAACTTCTGGAAGCGGCCTGGCTCTCGCAGATATTCCACCAGTTCACCAACTTCTTCTTTCGCTTCGTCACAACCAGCAACATCAGCAAAAGTGGTTTTAATCTGATCTTCTGTCAGCATACGGGCCTTGCTTTTACCAAAAGACATTGCCCCTTTACCGCCGCCGCCTTGCATCTGACGCATAAAGAAAATCCAGACCCCAATAAGCAATAACATCGGGAACCAGGAAATGAAAATAGAAGTTAGCAGACTTGGTTCCTCTGGAGGTTCACCAACCACTTTTACGTTTTTATTCAGTAACGTATCTAACAGTTTTTCATCCTGTACTGGTAGGTAAGTGGTGTATCTGCTGTTATCTTTCCTACTAACGTTAATTTCACGACCTGTGATACGAACTTCGCGCACCTGATCCTGGGCTAATTCATTGATGAAGGTAGAATAATCCACCCTACGACTATTGGAATCGCTGGGACCAAAACTCTGGAATAACGACATCAGCACAACTGCGATAACTAACCAGAGAATCAGGTTTTTCGCCATGTCACTCAAGGGATTAACCTCATATTACAACTGTGTTAACAAATAGCATTCAGGGTACTATAGTTTCCGCCCTGTCGCTACAATGTATACTTCACGCGATCGTGCCCGCGAAGCGTCTGGCTTACGAATTTTCACGTTCGTAAATAGGGAGCGAATTTCCCTCAGGTATTCATCAAAGCCCTCTCCCTGAAACACTTTGACAATAAAACTCCCCCCGGGGGCCAGCACATCACGACACATATCTAACGCCAATTCAACCAGATACATGGATCGAGGAATATCGACCGCAGGTGTTCCGCTCATATTGGGCGCCATATCCGACATGACGACCTGGACTTTGTTATCACCAACTCGCTCAAGCAATGCTTTCAATACAAGTTCATCTCGAAAATCACCCTGAAGGAAATCGACGCCAACAATGGGATCCATCGGTAAAAGATCACAGGCAATCACTCGCCCATTATCATTAATTTGACTCACTGCGTACTGAGACCATCCACCAGGAGCTGCGCCTAAATCGACAACGGTCATGCCAGGCTTAAAAATTTTGTCACTTTGTTGAATTTCGTCAAGTTTAAACCAAGCGCGAGAACGAAGCCCTTTTTTCTGTGCTTGCAGAACATATTTATCACTAAAGTGTTCTTGTAACCAGCGACTGGAGCTTGCCGAACGTTTTTTATTGGCCATTGTCCTTTCCAACTATACTACGAATAAAGAGCCAGATATCTATTGCTCCATACACCAAAACCACAACACACTATTTATGGTGATAGAGATGAGATGGCGGTAGAATGTCCCGTTTTCAATCCTAACTAAGCAAAAAAACAATGACCCTTAACAAAAAACAAGTACAACACCTGAGAAGTCTCGCTCACCCACTAAAACCTGTCGTCATGATTGGTAATAACGGCCTGACCGAGGGTGTGTTGGCCGAAATTGAGCAAACACTGTCACACCATGAGCTTATCAAAGTCAAAATCGCAGGCGAAGATCGTGAAACCAAAAATTTGATCGCTGATGCAATTGTCCGCGAGACCGGCGCATATAATGTGCAAATTATCGGTAAAACCTTGGTTCTTTACCGTCAATCGGAAGAACGAAAAATTATTTTACCTAAATAATCAAACCTCATTTATATAAAATGCCGTGCGCATATTATGATAAAAAAGGCCATATCCGGCCTTTTTTACTTTCTCCACGATCCTTGTGCAGCTTTACCTAACGTAAACCAATAGCAACAGGCCAATCCTGAAGTTAAATATATTCAACTTTCAGGATTTCATATTCAACTTCACCACCTGGTGTTTTGATAATAACAACGTCATCAACTTCTTTACCTATCAAACCACGGGCAATGGGTGAATTCACAGAGATTAAATTTTCTTTAATATCTGCTTCATCATCACCCACAATCCGGTAAGTCTGCTCTTCATCAGTATTAATATTCAAAACCGTAACTGTCGTCCCAAAAATAACACGTCCAGTCTTAGGCATTTTTGTGACATCAATCACTTGTGCATTAGAAAGCTTAGCTTCGATTTCTTGAATACGACCTTCGCAGAAACCTTGTTGTTCACGAGCAGCGTGATACTCAGCGTTTTCTTTCAGATCACCATGTTCACGCGCTTCAGCAATGTCTGAAATAATTTTTGGACGGCGTACGTTCTTTAGATAATCTAACTCTTCGCGCAACTTATCCGCGCCACGTACCGTCATTGGAATCTGTTTCATTTATTAATCCTCTAAATCTTTCCTGAGCAAAAAAACAAGCATCATCCTGATGTTTTCAGATAACAGCACAATGAGCACACCTTGTCGGGCGGGCTTCCAGACAATAAACAATGGTGCAAACTACAGGGCTACCCAGAGTTCACAATCATATTTTACATATTAATATATCATTCTAACGTAGACTTGGTGATGGGTCATCGTTTACTTTTCCCCACTTTGCGCCTTAGTATTGTGGTACGTCTACATCCATATGCGAAATTTATGTCCTTCTTTAAAATTGCCAGCAGATTAGTTTGCGTCACCGTTCTGTATTTAATTACACTCAACGCAAACGCCACACCCGTTGAGGAATATACGCAATATCTGCCTGATGGTACTAATCTGGCGTTAATCGCTCAAAAAGTCGGTGCCAATACCCCGTTAATTGATTATCACGGGCAGCAAATGGCGCTACCAGCGAGTACGCTGAAAGTTGTCACAGCTCTTGCCGCATTGTTACAACTGGGTAAAGATTATCGCTTTATCACTACACTGGAAAGTCACGGGAAAATTTCAAACGGTGTCCTGAAAGGGAATTTGATCGCTCGTTTTGTTGGAGATCCAACACTGACCCGTCAACAACTTCGCAATATGGTCACCGCTCTAAAACAATCTGGCGTGGAAAAAGTTGACGGCGATCTTCTCATCGATGTTTCCGCTTTTGCCAGCCACGATAAAGCTCCCGGTTGGGTATGGAATGACATGACCCAATGCTTCAGTGCTCCCCCTGCTGCCGCAATTGTAGATCGAAACTGTTTTTCAGTTTCGGTATATAGTGCTGAACGCCCCGGTGATACCGCATTTATCCGCGTAGCATCCTTTTATCCTGTGAATATGTTCAGTGAAGTTAAGACGTTGGCAAAAGGCTCTCCCGAAAGCCAGTACTGTGAACTGGATGTCATTCCCGGAGAACTTAACCGTTTTACACTCACCGGATGCCTTACCCAACGCAGTGAACCGTTGCCACTGGCTTTCGCGATTCAAAATGGTCCTAGCTATGCAGGGGCAATTCTCAAAAATGAATTACAAATTGCAGGAATTGAAATCACAGGTAATCTCAAACGCCAAAGCTTACCAACTGAACCGGGAAAAATTCTGGCTCAAAATCAATCAGCACCATTACATGATCTGCTGAAAGTTATGTTAAAAAAATCTGACAATATGATTGCCGATACCGTATTTCGGACAATAGGCCGACAACACTTTGATATACCGGGAACCTGGCGTTCAGGCTCTGATGCGGTACGGCAAGTGTTAAAACAAAAAGCAGGTATCGATCTAGGAAATACCGTGATGGTGGATGGCTCAGGATTATCCCGCCATAATCTGATTACTCCTGCAACCATGATGGAAGTATTACAGTTTATCGCTCAACATGATCAAGAATTAGACTTTATTTCCATGCTGCCATTGGCGGGTCATGATGGCACATTAAGATACCGGGGAGGGCTGGATGAAGCAGGAGTTAACGGAAAAGTTTCGGCTAAAACCGGTGCCCTGCAAGGAGTTTATAATCTGGCTGGCTTTATAACCACTGCTAGCGGCCAACAAGTTGCTTTCGTGCAGTTTATTTCTGCTTACGCCGTACCGCCAAAAGAGCATCGCAACCGTCGAGCTCCTTTGATTCGATTTGAAAGCAGACTATACAAAGATTTATATCAATATAACTGATAAAATTGGCGCCATTTCAAATATGGCGCCCTTAACTATGATGAGAAAGTAAAAGAATCAGATGAGAAAATGAAAGAATCAGCGTTTATAAATAACCTCAACACCTTCATCGTCATCTTCGTCCCAATCGTCATCCCAGTCATCGTCTATTTCCGAAACCTGTTCCAATTGTTTTTTATGGTAGTCATCCCACATAAATTCAACTTTCTCAGGGTGAGCTTCACCTTCTGTTATGCTCATATTACGAGGCTGAGTTTTCATAAACTCCATAATATCCCAGCAAAGCGCTTTAACGCCCAGACGATTTATCGCTGAGATCATATAAAAGTCGCCTTCCCAACCCAATTCATCAGCAATAGCTTGGGCACGCTGTCTAGCTTCCTCTGGCTCCAACAAATCAACTTTATTGAATACCAACCAACGCGGTTTTTCTGCCAATTTTTCACTGTATTGCTGTAGCTCGTTGGCAATAATCCGGGCATTTTCAACAGGATCTGATTCATCAACAGGGCAAATATCAATTAAGTGCAGTAATACCCGGCAACGTTCCAAATGTTTCAAGAAACGAATACCCAAGCCAGCGCCGTCGGAAGCACCTTCAATGAGCCCTGGAATATCAGCCACAACGAAACTTTGTTCGTTATCCATCCTTACTACACCCAAGCTTGGTACCAGAGTGGTAAATGGATAATCTGCAACTTTCGGTTTAGCAGCAGAAACAGCACGGATAAATGTGGATTTGCCCGCATTTGGCATTCCTAGCATACCAACATCGGCCAACAGCATCAGCTCCAGCATCAATTCACGGGTTTCACCTGAGGTCCCCATCGTTCTTTGACGAGGAGCCCGGTTAACAGAAGATTTAAAGCGGGTATTGCCAAGCCCGTGGAATCCACCTTTCGCTACCATTAAGCGCTGTTCATGACGAATCATATCGCCTAGAACCTCACCGGTTGCCGCATCACAGACACGGGTCCCAACAGGGACTTTAATCGTGATATCCTGACCACGCTTGCCTGTACAATCACGGCTTTGACCATTTTGCCCACGTTCTGCCCGAAAGGATTTTTCAAAACGATAGTCAATCAGTGTATTGAGATTTTCATCTGCTAGCAGATAGACATCTCCACCATCTCCACCATCTCCACCGTCTGGCCCACCTTTCGGAATATATTTTTCACGACGGAAGCTGACACAACCATTGCCACCATCCCCCGCAACAACCAGTATTCTGGCTTCATCTACAAATTTCATATTTTTCTCCGTATGATAGCCATTACAGTGCTGGACGGCCGTTGTTACCCAGAGATGGCGTATTTTAGAATATAAAAAGCCCCGCAACACATGCAGGGCTTCTGATTCGGTTTATAACTCGAAAAACTTATTCAGCTTCGATGCTGATAAATTTGCGGTTTTTCGGGCCTTTAACTTCGAATTTAACTTTCCCGTCAGCTAATGCGAACAGGGTGTGATCGCGACCACAACCAACGTTATTGCCAGCGTGGAATTTAGTGCCACGTTGACGAACAATGATGCTGCCTGCTAATACAGACTCGCCACCAAAACGTTTTACACCCAGACGTTTGCTTTCAGAATCGCGGCCATTACGAGTTGAGCCGCCAGCCTTTTTGTGTGCCATTAATCTGCTCTCCTAAATCTTAAGCGATGCCAGTGATTTTAACATCGGTGAACCACTGACGGTGGCCTTGCTGCTTACGGCTGTGTTTACGACGACGAAACTTAACGATTTTAATTTTCTCGCCACGACCGTGGGCAACCACTTCAGCTTTGATTTTAATGCCTTCAACGACAGGAGCGCCGATTTTGATGTCATCACCATTAGCGACCATCAGAACCTGGTCAAACTCAACAGTTTCACCCGTTGCGATGTCCAGCTTTTCCAGGCGAATTGTTTGACCTTCGCTGACTCGGTGTTGTTTACCACCACTTTGGAAAACCGCGTACATATAAACTCCGCTTTCCGCACGCCCCCTTAAATATCATTCCAGAGCGCGCTATAAATATTCATAATAGGGCGCGAATTCTACGCAAAAAAGCCTAAGAAGACAAGTGCAGAATTAGAGCAGATGATAAAAAAACATAGTTGCTGAATTGTCATTTATTTAGACTGTTTTTCGAGTACAATCAAGACACAGCAATAACTATTTTAATGTTAATATGAACACAGCTCTGCATTAAAACCCATAGCCGAAAAAATATGAATTTAGAATCTATTATCAAGCTAACCGCTGATGATATGGCAGCGGTAAATGAAACCATTCTTAGTCAGTTGAATTCTGACGTTACGCTTATTAATCAGTTGGGCTACTACATAATCAGTGGCGGTGGAAAACGCCTCCGGCCAATCATTGCCATCCTAGCTAGCAGAGCATTGGGTTATCAGGGTGATAAGCATATTACTGTTGCTGCATTGATTGAATTTATCCACACAGCGACTCTGTTACATGATGACGTCGTGGATGAATCAGACATGCGACGTGGCAAAGCAACTGCCAATGCCATGTTTGGTAATGCAGCAAGCGTACTAGTTGGTGATTTTATATACACCCGCTCTTTCCAGATGATGACAGCTCTTAACTCCATGCGAGTTCTTAAGTTGATGTCAGAGGCAACCAATGTTATCGCTGAAGGCGAAGTTTTACAGTTGATGAACTGCAATGATCCAAATATTTCTGAAGATGATTATATGCGGGTGATTTACAGTAAAACAGCCCGATTGTTTGAAGTCGCCGCCCACTCTTCCGCAATTCTTTCTAACGCCACCCCAGAGCAAGAAACAGCTTTGCAAAATTACGGATGTTATTTAGGCACTGCATTCCAGTTAATAGATGACTTACTCGATTATGATGCCGATAGCGATACATTAGGCAAAAATACTGGAGATGATCTTAACGAAGGTAAACCGACATTGCCTTTGCTGCACGCTATGAATCATGGTACTCCAGAACAATCAGTACTTATTCGTGAAGCAATTGAAAAAGGTAATGGCCGCCATTTACTCGAAACCGTGCTGGCAACCATGAAACAATGCGGCTCACTGGAATATACCCGTAAACGAGCAGAGGAAGAAGCAGATAAAGCAATAGCTGCTTTGCAGGCGCTGGAAAACTCCCCATACAAGCAAGCACTCGTGGGGTTAGCCCATATTGCCGTACAACGCCTTTCTTAATCGATAGAACAAAACCTGGGGTTAATCTGACTCCAGGTTTTTCTCTGCGTCTTCAACACCTACATCAATATAACCAATAAGTTTTGCCAGCCCCTCTCGAAGGATAAATTTCACAATTTTTTCCCGCTCAACTTTAGTTAATTGATAGTAAGCCTCAATCCAAATTAAGAATGGGTCTTGCCGTTTGTTTGCATAATCAATAGTGCTTTCCCCTACAGATAGCACATTAAGTACATCCTCAGGCAAACTATTTATATGATATTCAAGAGCCTTGCCCTGAACACCCCGTTTACGTCTATATTCCCATCCTTCCCGCCTTGCCATCAGATTTATTCCCTGTGGCGAAGAAGGAAGTCCGGCAATACCAACCAGCTCTTTAGCTGAGTACCATTCTTTTTTCATACTTTTCTTCTCACTTTGCACCGGGATAATGAAGAAGAATCCAAGTTAGTTGGCATTTTTAATTTCCAAAAGTGGGTTAAATAACAGAAATTTTTTCTAAAAAACTTCTGATACCATCCCGTAAGATCATGGCTGTCACAGCCTGTTTCTCAGATTCTGATAACTGATGGAAAGCTCCAACCCAAATCGATAAAGGATCTTGTTTCTGCACCTGATACTCAGAAGATGATTCATGAAGCTCCAATGCTGCAATGGTCGTTTCCGGGAAACAGGAGTAGTGATACTCGACTGCTTTACCTTGCACACCTTGTCTTTTCTGACGTAACCACTCCTCGCGTTTTGCTCTGGCATTAACTCCTTGTGGTGATCCAGGTAACTCACCCACGCCGATTAACTCCTTGGCCGAATACCACTCTTTTTTCATCACGTTTCTCTATTTTTGTTACCAAGTTCAAAAAAGAAGCCTTTAAGAAAAAATTTGGAAATATTTTTAGAAAAATAATGCTATTTTATTTCTCAATAACAGGTTTAAGTTCGTTATTGCTCTCATGCGTACCTGTTATTTATACCACTAAGATAGCATCAAATTTAATAAAAAAAGGATTAAAAATGATTTCAAGGAAATCTGATTGGCATCCTGCCGATATAATTGCAGCTTTACGCAAGCGGGGAACAACCTTAGCTGAAGTATCACGCAGAGCAGGGCTTAGCTCATCGACCCTAGCTAATGCGCTATCTCGCCCGTGGCCAAAGGGGGAATGGATAATTGCGAATTATCTGGAAATACACCCTTCAGAAATTTGGCCAAGTCGTTATTTTGATCCAAATACTGGAGAGTTATTAGAAAGGAAAGTACGCGAACAAACAAATAATTAGCTAACGAATTATATTAGTTGAATAAAAACCGCCGGTAATTCTCTATACCAGCGGTTTTATTATTTCATAGATATATATTTTTTACTTATAAAATATATTAATTAGTTATTAATAAATTTTTCGCCTAATTCTATATCTTTTCTCAATACATCCAGCATGCCTTCCAGTGCTGCCTGTTCAAAATCACTCAATTGACCAATGTCCAAACGCTCTTCTACACCATTTTTACCCAAACGAATCGGCTGAGCGAAGAAGCGAGCATATTCGCCATCACCTTCAACATAAGCACATTCCACAACATCACTTTCGCCTTGTAAGCCGCGGACTAGAGAGAGGCCCAGACGAGCCGCAGCTTGCCCCATAGACAAAGTTGCAGACCCTCCACCCGCTTTAGCTTCTACCACTTCAGTACCGGCATTCTGGATACGTTTAGTCAAGGAAACCAGCTCTTCATCAGTAAAGCTCACACCAGGGACCTGAGACAACAGAGGTAAGATTGTCACACCAGAATGACCACCGATAACGGGTACTTCGATTTCCTGTGGTTTTTTACCTTTCAATTCAGCAACAAAAGTATTAGAGCGAATAACATCCAGGGTCGTGACGCCAAACAGGCGATTTTTGTCATATACACCCGCTTTTTCCAGCACTTCGGCTGCAATAGCTACAGTTGTGTTGACTGGGTTAGTAATAATCCCAATCAGTGCTTTCGGACAAGTTTTAGCCACTTGTTCTACCAGGTTACGAACGATCCCCGCATTAACATTAAACAGATCTGAACGATCCATACCTGGTTTACGGGCAACCCCGGCAGAAATCAATACAACATCTGCTCCTTCTAATGCGGGAGTTGCATCTTCACCAGCAAAACCTTTAATTTTCACTTCCGTTGGAATGTGGCTCAGATCAACAGCCACCCCAGGCGTCACCGGAGCGATATCATATAAAGAGAGTTCTGAACCTGAAGGAAGCTGGGTTTTTAGTAGAAGAGCAAGAGCCTGACCAATACCACCGGCTGCACCGAGAACTGCAACTTTCATCCTGATACTCCTTAAATCGTTTATACTTTAAAATGCTGTAAATTCATCTGGTTAAGAACCATAGATTACTACGTTTTTGAAAACAATCTGTTAACAGCCAAATTGTGGACTTACGCTCTAATAGTGGGACGCAAAAGTCGCCGTATTCTAGGCAAAATGCTTATCTGTTAATGAGATAATGGACACTATTTTGAGAATTTCTCTACGATTTCACGAAATAATAGGCTAAATACCTTACACCCAACAACAACGCCAAACAACATCATTTGATTAACAATATATTTACCTGATAACCCATTAAAAAAAGCAAATTTTCATATTCATGTTTTATGAATTTCTATATAACATAAGACCAATTTTTCATGGTTCAAATTGGCTATAAAATCATTATTATTGCATAAAAATTCATTTATATGCATAATGGCAAGCTTCATAGCTGATTGAATATGGTGAAATATGCGTACTCCCTCTAAACAGGAAGATTTAGTAAAAGCTTTCAAGGCGTTATTGAAAGAAGAAAAATTTAGCTCTCAAGGTGAAATTGTCACTGCTTTACTGGAAGAAGGTTTTGAGAACATTAACCAATCCAAAGTTTCCAGAATGCTCACTAAATTTGGTGCTGTTCGCACCCGTAATGCCAAAATGGAGATGGTCTACTGTCTACCTGCTGAACTTGGCGTCCCAACAGCCACTAGCCCACTAAAAAACTTGGTACTGGACGTTGATCACAACCATTCAATTGTTGTCATTCGCACAAGTCCCGGTGCTGCACAGCTTATTGCCCGTCTGCTAGATTCTCTTGGTAAAGCAGAAGGTATACTTGGCAGTATCGCTGGTGATGACACCATTTTTACCACACCGGCTAGAGGTTTTACGGCAGAACAGCTACGTGAAGCAATTCTTGGGTTATTCGAACAAGAACTTTAAATGAACGCGCCAACAATGGCGCGATTCATTTTCCCGCAGTTATTTTCAGGATCGACAAGCTTTTTTATTCAGTGCAAATAGCAATTTTTCATGAATACCACCAAACCCACCATTACTCATAACCAGAATATGATCACCCTGTTGTGCCTTATCAACAATCATATTTACCAGTGAATCGATATCAGCACTCCAGTAAGCAGGCTGAACACAGCGATCTGCAATTTCTGATACATGCCATTTAATATTAGCTGGCTGAAATAAGAACACTTCGTCAGCACGTCCTAATGCTGGCGCGATCTCATTCTTACTGATACCCATTCTCATGGTATTTGAACGTGGTTCCAACACAGTAATAATACGCGCAGTTCCACCAACCTTGCTACGCAGAGCTTCTAAAGTTGCCAGCATTGCTGTCGGGTGATGAGCAAAATCATCATAAACGGTGATGCCATTCTCCTCACCACGTAACTCAAGGCGACGACGCGCATTAATAAATCCGCTTAGAGCACAGCAGGCATCGGCTGGCTGGACACCAACATGATGCGCAGCGGCAATTGCAATCAGCCCATTGCGCATATTATGTTCACCCACCAGCGACCAGTTCACCTCTCCAACAACTTTACCATCATACAACACCTGATAATTACGGCTGTCTGTACTGATCTTTTTTGCCTGCCAGTTACCGGTTTCACCTACTAGCTCCAATTCACTCCAGCAGCCCATAGACAAAACCTGTTTCAGGTTAATATCGTTATCCGGAGCAAGGATCTTACCACTACCCGGAACGATCCTAACAAGATGATGGAACTGTCTCTGGATAGCAGCCAGATCGCCAAAAATATCGCCATGATCGAATTCCAGATTGTTCATGATCAGCGTACGTGGGCTGTAATGCACAAACTTAGATCGTTTATCAAAAAAAGCGCTGTCATATTCATCAGCTTCTATTACGAAAAACGGACTTTCCCCGATCTGAGCTGATGTTTCAAAATTCCCCGGAACACCACCAATTAAGAAACCGGGTTTATAACCACAAGTTTCCAAAATCCAGGCTAACATACCCGCAGTTGTTGTCTTGCCATGCGTCCCCGCAACCGCCAGCACCCAACGTTCAGATAAAACATAATCATGCAGCCATTGTGGGCCAGAAGTATAAGGGAGCCCACGCTCCAGCACAGCTTCTACACAAGGATTCCCACGGCTCATAATATTACCGATGATGACCATATCTGGCTCAGAATCCAACTGTGCCGGGTCATATCCCTGAATCAAATTAATCCCATGTTTTTCCAGTAAGGTACTCATTGGTGGATAAACATTGGCATCAGAACCAGTCACTTCATGGCCTAGAGAACGAGCCAAAATTGCCAGTCCCCCCATAAAAGTGCCGCAGATACCAAGAATATGAATACGCATTGATTTCCTATTCCATAGTATAAAGTTAGTCACTATTCTAACCATCAAAAGCAAGATAAGAAATGGAATAGCCTATGAATCATCCCTTTCTTTGGCTAAACTGCCCGCGTAAGAGTGCAATGGACACTCTAAAACCACTATCAAATCACATTCAGGACTTTCGTCATGAAAACATTAGGCGAATTCATCGTCGAAAAGCAGCACGATTTTTCTCACGCTACGGGTGAACTCACTGCATTGCTTTCCGCTATTAAGCTCGGAGCAAAAATCATTCACCGTGATATCAACAAAGCCGGTTTAGTGGATATTTTAGGAACCAGCGGTGTGTCCAATATCCAAGGCGAGGTGCAGATGAAACTGGACCTGTATGCTAATGAAAAACTCAAAGCAGCACTGAAAGCACGCGGTGAAGTTGCGGGGATCGCTTCAGAGGAAGAAGATGATATCGTTATTTTCGAAGGAGACCGCGCTGAAAACGCAAAATATGTTGTTTTGATGGACCCATTAGACGGTTCTTCAAATATTGATGTAAACGTTTCCGTCGGTACTATCTTCTCTATCTACCGCCGAATTACCCCAATCGGCCAGCCAGTGACTAAAAAAGATTTCCTGCAACCAGGTCATCGTCAAGTTGCCGCCGGATATGTTGTTTACGGTTCTTCAACTATGCTGGTCTACACCACCGGCTGTGGGGTACACGCCTTTACTTACGATCCTTCCTTGGGAGTATTTTGTCTTTCCCATGAGAAAGTTCAGTTCCCACCCAATGGCAATATGTACTCCATCAACGAAGGGAATTACATCAAATTCCCTATGGGGGTAAAGAAATACATCAAATATTGCCAGGAACAAGATGAAGCGACTCAGCGCCCTTACACCACCCGTTATATTGGTTCGCTGGTTGCTGATTTCCACCGCAATTTGCTGAAAGGTGGAATCTATATCTATCCAAGTACTGCCAGCCACCCATCAGGAAAATTGCGCCTGCTATATGAATGTAATCCAATGGCATTCCTGGCTGAACAAGCCGGAGGTAAAGCCAGTGATGGCGTCAATCGCATTTTGGATATCATCCCATCCAAACTGCACCAGCGCGTACCTTTCTTTGTGGGTAGTAAATCGATGGTGGAAAAAGCCGAGAGTTTTATGGCTGAGTTCCCAGATGAGTAATTTCATCGGTTAATTTACATAAGAGGCGGTATACCGCCTCTTTGGAAACAAAACATGAGAAAACAAATCAAATATTTTCTAAAATCAGCGTATTATCTTGGAGTACTATATATCTTAGAGTACTATAATAGTGCCAAAATGCTTAATTAAATAGGGATAGAACATAAGCAGCCCCACAGTACGGGCTAAGAATAATATACTACTGACTATTCCTGACATATTTGTACTAAGACCACTTTTCTCAGCAATAACAAAGTAAAAGTTGAGAAAAACAGCCCATGAAAAGAAATAAGAGAAACATAGTGTTTTTAATACATTAATTAACATATACCCTATGGATTTCAAGATGCATCGCGACGGCAAGGGAGCGAATCCCCGGGAGCATAGAGAACTATGTGACCGAGGTGAACGAGTGCAGCCAACAAAGAGGCAACTTGAAAGATAACGGGTATATATGATTACTACCTTAACGCCTTATTTATCAATCCTATCGCAATATTAAAACCTTTTGGTTCAGATATTGCAGAGTGAGCACAATTTACTAGTTCTATGGTTACCATATCAGAGTACTTTAACTTATCCATAAAGTATTTTTCATCGTTGGAAAAAAATAACGATATAGGTTTAATTGGTTTTACACTCAAATAATCACGAATCCGTGAACCAAAAATACAAATAGAATTCTGAATTGGTAAACATTTATCACCAGATATTCTCCATGCCACTGTAGCCCCGATACTAAATCCAATTAGTGTCACCGGAGAATCAATATGTTCAAGAGCACATCTCACTTTACGTGTGTATTTATCTATTGATGATACACTATGAAAATATTCATACATTTTATTTTTATCATTTGGAATTATATTTCCAATTTCATAAGGTGAAATAAACGACACATCACCATCTAAATATTCTGCGATCAATTCCACATGTTCTGAAATTCCGTAAATATCAGTTAAGATTATAAATTTCATATAGCACCTTACCGCCCCAAAAGTAATACAACTAATGGGGCATCATTATTATTTCACTTTAATACTCATTGATTTAATACCATGGAAAGTTGGATTGTGTGACCAATTAGGACTGTGAACATTGTAGCCAAGTTGAATGTCTTTAAAGGTACCAAACAGCTTTTCTAATATCACATTGAGCTGCATTTGTACAAATGCAGCACCAATACACGCATGGTATCCACCACCAAACGCAACATGATTTGACTTTTCTTCCCTTCGAATATTAAACACATCGGGATATTTGAAAGCACGTGGATCACGATTTGCGGCACCTAAAAACAGATAAACCGAATCGTATTTTTTAATAATCTCTCCGTGTAGTACGATATCCTTAGCAGCATGATGAGTTACATATTGAATTAGTCCTTCAAAACGCATCGATTCCATGAGCGCATTATCAAGTAGTGACTTATCTTGTTTAAAAGCTTCCATCTGTTCAGGATGAGTAATCAGACAGTGCAACATATTCATTAGCATAAATTGTGGAATTTTATGCCCACCAAAAATCAGATGAACAGTTTGAGCTGCTATTTCTGAATCACTTAACATCGCCTCATCTTCAAACTTCTCAGAATTAGCCAAACGGCTAATGAGATCATTTCGAGGTGCTTTACGACGAGATTTGATAGTTTCGAATAGAAAATCAAACATTTCTCTCATGCTCTTTTTAGTAATATCCGAAATTCCTTTATCAGGTACGCTCGATACCACAAAGTTTTGCATGAAATCAGCAATATCATCCGACCATTTAATGAATTTATCTACTTCGCGTTCATCCAGACCTAACATTTTACACAAAATCATCGCAGGTAATAGATGAGCAACTTCCTCCACGAAATCGATTTCTGTATGACCGCTATCTGTAATCTTTTGAATCAATGTATGTGTAATCCTAGCAATTTCAGGCTTGATAATTTCAAGCTCTTTTCGCATAAATGCTTGATTCATGAATTTTCTAAGGCGTGTATGAGCTGGTTTATCGTTGTAAATCATCCAAGTTGAGATAATATCAATAATTTCTTTAAAATGCTCACTTTCACCTTTTTTGAGATTATCTAGCTTTTCTTGAATAAGGTGGCTGGTAATCAAATCGTTAGAACGCAATAAGCTTGATACATCCTCATATCGTGTAATAAACCATGAATTCATTTCTTCGGAAAAATATGCAGAGGCTTCATTTCTCAAACGTTCGTATACTGAGTATCTGTCATTAAGATATGTATCTCCATACACGCTAAACTGCTCCATTTACTACTCTCCTTACTTTAATAATATGTTAGTGTTTGTTGCTCAGTTAACGATGAAATCAAATCAACGATATCTCGGACTGATTCATTTTCTTGTCGCCTCTGAATCAGTGATTCAAATAAACAAGAAAGTATCTGTCTTGAATATTCATCTTCTTTTGTTGCGTATTCGTGTTCGATCAAGAATTGCTTACTGATTGCCGCTGCACATCTGGTGAAATCTCGGAAGGCATTGGAATTAATCTGCCCTTTAGAGTCGAAGAAAAATTGTGTAAGTACTGTGGAAGCTATCTCGGCAGCACTTTTATCTATCATCTCAGTGATGACCTTACACACATCCAGATAATGTGTTTTTCGATATGAATCTAAAAGAATCGCATCCCCTCTCTCAATAACCATATCTTTTATATCGCTGACAGTGTAAGAGATCTCGTCAGCGTAATTTACAACAGTTTTTAATTTCTCCAGATTATAATCCTTTGATAACGTCAGAAGAAAACTTTCCGATTCGTAAACTCCCTTGAATAGTGTGATATTTCGAAAATGTGGGTGTATTGGGATTACATAATTGTATTTAATACAAAGTGAAGAAATAAAACTTGGAAGTTCAAGATACTGGCAAGCTATCCTGACACTTTGAGCATTACTTTCAACCCCCCCATGCCCTAACATTAGCCCATTCAATACTCGCTCGCCTGAATGCCCAAACGGGGGATGACCAATGTCATGAAGCATTCCAGAAATACGGCAAAGACAAAGCTCAAATTCATCGAGTTCGCTACCAAACAGAGGAATACAATTGATAACATCGTTAGTATGTTTTATCCGTGTATAGTGTGCCAAACTTCTGAAATGATATGGGATAAACTGGGTTTTTCCTCCTAAAGACCTATAATGCCAACTTCTTGAAATATGCTTTTCGATTTCCAATAATTTTTCAATTTTTTTTCTCGAACAGCATTATCTAGTACAAACATCCCTGCACCCTAAACAAATCATCCTAGAATTTGTTATGTATACTAACAAGTTAGAACAACAATGTAAAATCAATGTGAATATATTGTGGAATTTAAAACATTTAATATAGTTAACACCAACTAAATAACTTTCCCATAACACTGATATTATTTTCTTTTTCTTTCGCTTGTGTTGTTCACTGAAGCCTACTCCATGAGTTCGCCGACTTTTGCTAAATAACTGTTCCAGATAAATGAAGCACTGAAGAAAGGCAATCTTGACCATCCGGTATTTTACGAAGATGAAGTCGATATACATTTCAATCCGAAAATAGGTGCAAACTGGCAATTACGGGGACCACAACGTATCGTTACATCTGGTCAAAATGAGAAATACTACCTGACTGGTACCTTGCATAGTGACACAGGGGAGCTGGATCTCGTCGGGCGTTAAGTGACAACCTGTACTATCCGCTAGTGACAGTACCACCGAGTTATCGGCAAACTCAGAGGCAGCATCAACCAACAAGCTATTTGTCAGAAAAATGGAGAGTACTTTAAAAAATGTTTTGGCTATAATACCCGCCACTCTATTCTGGTTTGAAATAAAGGAAACTTTCATGAGCCTGAACTTAGTACCAGCAGGAAAAGAACTGCCCGAAGATATCTATGTCATTATTGAGATCCCTGCAAATGCAGATCCGATTAAATATGAAATTGATAAAGAATCCGGTGCGCTATTTGTAGATCGTTTTATGTCTACCACGATGTTCTATCCATGCAACTATGGTTACATCAACAACACTTTATCTCTGGATGGTGACCCAGTTGATGTTCTGGTTCCCACTCCATACCCGCTACAACCAGGTTCTGTAATCCGTTGCCGTCCGGTTGGCGTCCTGAAAATGACTGATGAATCAGGCGAAGACGCGAAACTGGTTGCAGTTCCACATAGCAAACTAACCAAAGAGTATGATCACATTAAAGATGTGAACGATTTACCAGAACTACTGCGCGCTCAGATCACTCACTTCTTTGAGCACTATAAAGATCTGGAAAAAGGTAAGTGGGTTAAAGTTGATGGTTGGGATAATGTTGAAGCTGCGAAAGCAGAAATTATCTCCTCTTTCGAACGTGCCGCTAAGAAATAACTTTTCTCTGTTTAAATAATTAAAAAACCTCTGGGGAACATCACCAACAGAGGTTTTTTAAAACCTACTCCCTTTTTGTTATGACAAAAAAGGATTTTTATTTACTCTTCCGCGTGACGCTTCAACCAATCACCGCTTTTTATCCGCCGCAAACCAGCTATCGGAAACTGATAAAGATATATCCATGCATTGCCATACGGTGTCTGAATCAACTCCCTTACATACTCCCGCGAATTATCTTTCAAATCATCTAATTCTGTCAGGATAGTAGAATTGATTCGATATACCTCACATTCAATACTTCCGTCACCACGGATAACCGCAGGATAATGCCCAAGGTCATATAGCTCATAGCCTTCCAGCCGATGATCACCTAACCATTGAGCATCGGTCATCCAGTGATGATTGCCCTGTTTGCGCCGTAAGCTGCCATAAACAATAATTCGCATTTTTAAAACTCAAACTGATAGAGCAAATCCAATGTCTGATCAATACCAGACACCGCTTCCAGATACAATCTAGGCATTAACCTATAACGTAAGGTTAATGTTGCCAGTGAATCAAATATACCAACACCATACTTAACTTGCAGATCTTTTGTAATCTTTCCGCTAACAACTACCTGTGATTTATCACCAACCCCCTGAGTATCCAGCGCCAAGTCGGAAACACCAAATATTTCACCGATCTTACCCACCAATTGACCACTCTGTGCAACCCCCAAACCTATTAATATTGCCGTCATCTGTGAGTTGTCCGAGTTACTATTCTCTAATCCCTCACCACGCAATAGATAAGAAAGCGCTTCCAATTGTGATCTAACAGGCTCTGAGAAAATTTCTACTTTTGGCTGATCCGCCAAACCGGTCACCCTTACCCCTGCAATAACCCGCCCATCGGTAGAATCTGGATTACGGATAGCCTCAATGTTAAGTAATGGCTGATCAGGTGGACCTGAGAACATAATCAGCCCTTTACGAACGATCAGATCCTGCCCATAAGTATGGAAACGACCATCAAGAATATCAACTTGACCATTCAAACCTAAGCCCTGTTTATCTTGAACAACCTTCAGATCGCCTTTGAGTTGCGCTTTAAGTCCGAAAGCACTGAGACGAACATCGTCTCCGATATGAATCGTCAAGTTACTTTGAATCGGGATCGACGCTTTTCTCTCTTGTAATGGCTGAAGATTCTCATTCAATATCACTTCATCCGGTGAAGCCTCAACTGTCGATTCTGGTAGCTCCTTCACAGTAATACGCGCCCAAGGAATACCAACGCTGCCATCCAATTTCAGCAACTGAGGAGAAGCCTCAAACACCAGAGCAGGGCTAACATCAATTTTCACCATTGGCGGCACAGTTACCCTCAACTTGTCACCATTAGCCGCCACTCTTGCATGCCATGCATCCACATTGCGCCAATCTGCATCGCCATTTAGGTTAATCTGCCCTTTCGGCGTTTTAATAACCCCATCAAGAACGGAGCGTATTCCATCAAAATTCACACCAATTTGCCCTTGAGTAACATCAAATGGAAGCCAATGACCCGAAGCTTGCAGTGCACTCAAGTTTAGCCGACCAAACAATAATGGATTTTTGGCATTGCCTCCCAGACGCAAGTTGGCATATAAATGACCTTCAGCCTTATCACCTTGTCCAAGGATCGGCTCAATCAACGCCAGTGAAATATCCTGAATATCGACATTGCCTGATAGATTACGACGCCCTGCAAGATCAGCAACCTGTACGTCACCGTTAAACTGACCATTTCCCATAATCTTAAACAACCAATTCAGCTTTGCTGTGCCATTTTTCAAGCCTGCATTGAGAGTCAGCGTCTGGAAATCTACCGGTAATGCAGTACCATCAACCATCTGCTTAACCTGAACCCCATCACCATGCAGATTAACATTGGCCTGAGGTAATCCGCCTTCCGCGCTCCATTTAACGTCAGCATTACCACTGAATACGCCTTTCAAATGTGTTTCAGGCCCCAATAATGGCTGAATCATAGCAAGATCAAAGCGTTCAAGAACAATGGATGCGCTACCGCTGGCGCCTGCTTCAATGGATTTAGGTACGCAGAGCCGCGCATGTGGATTCAGCCAACAATGTGGGCCCACAGTGACTTTTTGTTGCTGATTAAGATAATCGAGAGTTATTGCTTTAGTTAAACGCCATTCTCCAACCGGAGTGTCAAAACGGGTATTGTCAATACTACCTTCCCATCGCTGTTGCTTACGATCAAAACTACCATTAAGTGAAAGTTGACCAGCAATCGGCTCGCCGTCGATCTTCAATTGCAAATTGTGCTGTTTCTCATTGCCCTTTGCATCCAACATCAAATTACGGACAATCAAATCCGCCTGTTTCAGTTGACTGACTTTAACAGCAAGATCCCCGTGGATCTGTTCAGCAGAGCGTACATTCCCCTTTACACTCACACGATCAATACGTAAATCCTGCCACTTCAATCCATTGGCATTGAGATCTGCCAAAAGCTGAGGCGCTTGCCTATTACCACGCAGTTTCAACGTCCCATTCACGACACCGCCAAGCCCCGGTAATATGCCATCCAGCTTCGGCGCACTGATATCACCATCCAGTTTCCACTGTTTGGATAACTGTCCCTGGAGATTCATTTTATTGCGCCCTAAAGCCAACTCAAATTGAGGAATATTCCACTGACCAGCCGCATTACCAGAAATCTTACCTTTGGCTTTCACTAAGTTCTGTTTTACGTTACCGTCCAGCGTAATTTCCGGGATCTGGAGCTGCCAACTACCACCGTGTAAACTACCACGGGTCACTATTTTTCCATCTATTTTGGCAGGCCATTCCGGCCACTGTTTAGCAGTATTAATCCCTGAGAGCGTCAGCACCGCATTCCAACTTACCGCCTTACTCCAATCTGCCACACCTGCCAGTTCAGCTCTTCCCTGCAAAGCAGATAGGCGTAGACGAGTTAACCTAAACTGCTCTTCATTGCCTTTAGCATCTAACACGAGTAATGCCGGTGGGATTTCATTACCCTTAATACTGGAACGCAATGACAGATCATAACCACTGGCCTGACCATTCAGGCGCATTTTTACGCCATCAAGCTGATATTCAGGCTCACCCGTTAAAGGCCAACTTAGTTGCTGGCTTTCAAACGTCATCCGCACTGGCAAACCCGTCTTCGTCAGCTCCGTTTGTGCATCAAGTTTAGCACTGACAGGCCCTGACAAATTCAGCCCCAAACTGAGTTGTTCCAGTAAAGCGCCATTAAGTTTTACATCAACCTTTTGCCTTTGGATCTCTTGTCGATTTAACTCGCCTTTTATTACCAGTTTTATCGGCCACTGCTGCGCCAGAGTCGCAGAACCATTAATGGTAAGAGAACCTTCTGGCATTTTGACATTCAATTTATTGAGCTGAATCTGTTGCCCCTGATTGCTGAGTTGCAGTAAAAACTCATTAATTGTGATATTGGTATCACCCGTCAGCCGTAATTGCTTGCCACTAATCCCTGCAATAGTCACATCCAGTGGAATAGGTACTTCTGGTAACGTTGCCAATAACGGTTGAGAGAACAATTTTTTCAGAATTTCTGCCAACGATTTTTCCGGTCCAGTCCCTCGTTTCGCTTTCTCCTCTGCTTCCGCTGTTTTCAGCCGTTCAGGGGTAGTTTTTGGCAGTCCCACCAGCAATCCGTTAATTTTTGTTGGCTTAAGCATTAATGCTTTCTGCTGCCAGTAAGCTGCGGTCCTAAATTCATCAAGGGCAAATACCATATCATCTACGGTGACAGTGACATTTTTAACCGATAGCAAATCAAGTGAGACTGGATACGGCGTCCTCAGTTCAGCCAAAGGTTCTGACTTTGGCGACGATTCTCCCGCAGAGGGCAATTGGCTAGTATTAATCGCAACTTCTACGCCTTCCGTTGTCAATGCATTAACACATAACTGGCTATCTTTAAGACAAGAAAGACGTAGAGAAAGGTGGAGTTGATTAACATTGACATTCACACCGGGCATTTGATACTTAACGCCTTTCAGAGTCAAATCCCACCAACCACCACTGACGCTGGCTATATCCAGCCCCGGCACCCAACGGGCAGCACTGTTAATCATAAAATGCAGGCCAGATTGCGTTCCTACCAACCCGGCAACAGCAATAGCCAACAAAGTCACCATCAGCAAAAAAACAATACTGACCTTTTTAATCCATCTCATAATTCAGATCCTAACCCGATGTAAAACTGGATGTTACGGGATTCTGAATCCCCTATTGGTCTGGCAAGGTCAAATTTAATGGGGCCGACCGGAGAAGCCCAACGCACACCAACACCTACGCCGGTTTTAAAATTGCTCTTTCTAATGTCATTAATGGCTTCACCAGTATCAACAAAAACAGCACTCCACCAATTGCCGGTTACGTTATATTGATACTCAAGCGAACCCACAGCCAGTGCGGATGCACCGGTTAACTTTCCTTTTGCATCTTTAGGAGAGATTTTCTGATATCTGTAACCACGGACACTATGATCACCACCGGCGAAAAAACGTAAGTCAGGTGGAACTTTGTCGAACGCATTGGTTTCTATCCAACCCAAATTACCCCGAGCAACAAAACGGTGATTATCCCAATAAGTTCTGATCCAGACGTTTTGTGCCTGTAACACCAGAAAATCAACATCAGACCCCCAAAGGGTATCGGAGATATCAATAGAATAGCGCTGGCTATCGCCCCAATAAGGCATCGTTCCCCCACGTTGGCGGATACGACTAACATTCGCGCCCGGGTATAACAACATTGCCGTATTGGTGACATTAGCCTGAGTAAAGTGGCTGAGGCTCCAACGCATATTAATCCCATACTGCCAACCCGTTGAAAGATCCCAATTACGGGAAAGATTCACTGTCGCGGTGTCTGATACGGTATCGTTGATATCTTTACGCTTATAACCTGTCTGTAATGCGTAATATTGCTCTAACGGGTTCACCTTCAGCGGCATTTTATAGGTGGCATCAACAACTTGTTCAGGTGCAGAAAGGTTGATGCTGGTGCTAAAGCTATGTCCACGGGAATTAACCCAAGGTTTTGTCCATTTAGCCTTTACTCGTGGCCCTACATCAGATCCATAACCCCCACCCAGTTCAACATAATTTTTAGAACGTGGTGTTAATACCGCCTCAAGAGGAAGTATTCCGTCACCATTTTTTCTGGCGGCATTAAAATCCGGCGTGACTACTGCCGAATTAAACCAACCCGTTTCCGCTAACCGCCGGTTTAATTCGGCCAATTGATCAGAGGCGTAAAAATCCCCTTTTTCGAATGGAACCAAATGATTCAGATAATCTTCGCGGATCTGCGAGCCACGATAATGTATCTGACCAAAGTGATAACGCTCACCGCTATTAAAAACAAAGTCCCAGAATGCCTCATGTCGCTCTTTGGAAACCCCCAATTGGCTCTTTTTCATAACAGCATCAAAATAGCCTTTCCTAATAGCAAGCCCAGTCAGAGAACCTTTCAGGCCTTCATATTCATCATGGTTAAGAACCGTGCCTCTCTTTGGGCTTTTGCTTTTTACCAGTTTGGCATAATCTCCATCTGTCTTAGCACCACCTTCTAAAACAACATTAACATCGGCGATTCGCACAGGTTCGCCTGTGGTAACTTTTGCCGTTAATACCGAGCGAGCAGGCGGTTTATTTTCCTGATAGGTAAATTCGATAATGGGTTCATAATAACCAAGCGGGCGTAAGCCTTCACGAATCGCTTTATCTACACGAGAGCGGAAACGGCCATCTGGCGCAACTTCATCAGTGCTGATAGTGGAAAGATGAATTCGGGCATTTTTTTCTAAACTGCCTGTTAATCCTTCTATTTTCAGACGAAGATTAGCACTATGAGCAATGGGAGCTGCGATAGACACACAAAGAAAGCATAAAACGGGGTATCTCGACACGCGAACTCCTAACCTGATCGGAATAATTTAACTATAATAAATTTATCTTGAGTAACGTTTATAATATATACAATCTATTAATGTCTGAAAACTTAATAATTACAGGAGTAAATTGTGTCAACTTCAGCTAATAAAACCTCATCTATTGATCCTCAAAGCGCATTACCAGGCAGAACTGAGCCACTTAAGGTTTCACCTAACCATGCTGTTACTGATCATGTAATAGAACCTGTTCCAGAAAATATGGAAGTTGCCTATTTTGGTATGGGATGTTTTTGGGGCGTAGAACGCCTATTCTGGCAACAACCCGATATTTACACCACCTCCGCAGGTTATAGCGGCGGTACAACAGCGAATCCAACTTACGAAGAAGTTTGTAGCGGCCTGACCGGA
This sequence comes from Photorhabdus aballayi, assembly GCF_026153155.1. Lineage (NCBI taxonomy): Bacteria > Pseudomonadati > Pseudomonadota > Gammaproteobacteria > Enterobacterales > Morganellaceae > Photorhabdus > Photorhabdus aballayi. The sequence continues at coordinate 107,563 of NZ_JAPFCD010000005.1, forward strand.
CACGCTGAGGTTGTTAGAATTGTTTACGATCCAGCAAAAAACAGCTACGAAAACTTATTAAAACTTTTCTGGGAAAACCACGATCCCGCTCAAGGGATGCGCCAGGGCGGGGATATTGGTACTCAGTATCGCTCCGCAATTTATACCGTGTCACCTCAGCAACATGAACTGGCATTAGCCAGCCTTGAACGTTTCCAACAAGCAATGCAACAACAGAGGGATAACCGCCCTATTACAACGGAGATCACAAAAGCGGGGCCATTCTATTTTGCTGAAGATTATCATCAACAATATCTATTTAAAAACCCTGAGGGGTATTGCGGACTAGGCGGTATTGGTGTTTGCCTACCCAAATGAACAAAAACTAGTCGTTAGATTTTATTAATGTTATAATTACTACTCTAATCAATGGCTTTCCAAGTGTTTGTTATCACTTTTTATTTTATATGATTTTATTGTTTCCTCCGGTGCTCTTCTAAATGATAACCACCCCTACCACCGGAGGTAAAACACGGATTCCTTATGCTAAATAGTCTCTTAATAGTGTCTCTATTGTGCGCGATAAGCGCCTTTTTTTCGTTATCTGAAATCTCTCTTGCTGCCTCCAGACGAATCAAACTAAAACTGATGGTAGATGAGGGTAATGTCAACGCAGCCCATGTCCTCAAATTACAAGAAACACCGGGAATGTTTTTTACCGTGGTGCAAATCGGCCTAAATGCAGTGGCAATTTTGGCAGGTATTGTCGGTGAATCCGCATTCTCTCCTTCACTGAAAGCTTTTTTCATGAAATTTATGCGCCCCGAATGGGCAGAACAGCTAGGCTTTATCTGCTCATTTACCATTGTGACCAGTATATTCATTTTGCTCGCTGACTTGACACCAAAACGTATCGGTATGATTAGGCCTGAAGCCGTCGCAGTAAAAATCGTAAACCCAATGCGTTTCTGTCTGACAGTTTTTCGTCCATTAGTTTGGTTATTTAATGGCCTGTCTGATCTTATCTTTAAGATCTTTAAAATTCCGACAGCGCGTAATGAAGACATCACATCTGATGATATTTTTGCGGTTGTGGAAGCAGGCGCCGTTGCGGGTGTGCTGCGTAAACAAGAGCATGAATTGATTGAAAACGTGTTCGAACTCGAATCCCGCACAGTACCCTCTGCCATGACCTCAAGGGAAAGTATCATCTACTTCGACAAGAATGAAAGTGAAGAAAGTATCAAACAACAGGTTTCCAGCCAGCCGCACTCCAAATACCTGATATGTGATGGAGATATTGACCACGTTATCGGTTATGTGGATTCCAAAGACTTACTCAACCGTGTCCTCAGCGGTCAAAGCCTAAGCTTCAATCAAGGTGTCCAGATCCGCAACGCGCTGATCATTCCAGATACTTTGACACTTTCCGATGCTTTAGAAAGCTTTAAAGCGGCGGGTGAAGATTTCGCTATTATCTTGAATGAATATGCACTGGTAATGGGTGTGATTACCCTGAATGATGTTATGACCACCCTGATGGGTGATTTAGTCGGCCAAGGGCAGGAAGAGCAGATCATCATCCGTGACGAAAATTCATGGTTAGTAGAAGGGGGAACACCTATTGATGATGTACAAAGGGTACTGGATATTGATGATTTTCCCGATTCAAGTAACTATGAAACCATTGCAGGTTTCATGATGTTCCGGCTGCGGAAAATTCCAAAACGTACCGATTCAGTCAAGTTTGCTGGTTACAAGTTTGAAGTTGTCGATATTGATAACTACAAAATCGATCAGCTACTAGTTACAAAAATCACTGATACTCCTACTACCACGCCAACGCAAACCCCACTTATCAGTGATGATAGATAAATAAAAACGGCCTATTCTTGAACTAAGGCCGTTTAGTATTCTCGTGTTAAGCGCCACTCATTGCTATTTTGTGGCGCAGATTACATCAGTACGCAACCCGACTCTTTTTCGTTTTCTATCCTATTTCGGCTTGCAAACGTAGCACTTGCTGATTGACTTCGCTCATTACACTAAAATGACGCTTATCTCTCACCTTCGGCGGTAAAATTTTGCCGCAGTCGAATTCAAAAGCCCCCATGTCTTTAATGTATAAACGTCCACGGAATAAAGTTTTAACGTAGAGAGCAATTTTCAGTGGGTTATATCGGTGAAAAATTTTCATCTCTGCTTTTTTCCTCCTAAGTGCTTCTTACGGTTACGTTTGGTGAACCAACTCCATACACCATACCGTTATGTAGAATAATAGACTGAATTTATCCGATTTTGTTCCCCCCATTTTTAATTTTATGCACCGAATTTACATAAAATGACAGATATTTAGATATACATAACTATGTAACTTTATCTCTTACTTAATGTTAAAAATTTGATCTTCTTTAAAGAGATAAATCAGTTAATACTCGCTATGCTAGAGATCCATGTATTGTCACATTAACCTACAAAGGAAAAATCATGATAAAGAACTTTATGCTATATGCTGTGCTACTTTGTTCTCCTGCTTTAGCATTCGCTCACAACATCACTCTGGAACAACAAGTTCCTGCGATCAGTGTTTCTGATAAAGGTGAACTGCTACTCAACAATAACAAGTTTAGCTACCAAAATTGGGATAGTGGAAAACTGATTGGTAAAGTGAGAGTCATACAACATATTGCAGGTCGCACTGCTGCTAAAGAGATGAATGCTCCACTGATAGAAGAAATAAAACGCGCTGATTTTTCAAAAGAAAAATACCAAACAACCACCATCATCAATGTCAGTGACGCCATATTCGGTACTGGACCATTTGTGCGTAGCAGTATTGAAGATAGCAAAAGAGAGTTCCCGTGGTCTCAGTTTATTGCTGACAGTAACGGCGTGGCCAAAAAAGCTTGGCAGTTAGAAGCTAAAAGTTCTGCCATTATTGTCCTGGACAAAAATGGCGTAGCGAAGTTTGCCAAAGAAGGTGCGCTAAACAGTAGCGAAATCAAACAAGTAATTGAATTAGTTCGTAAAGAACTACAGTAAAAACATCCGTGGTGATAACGACTTGCAGGTATGTTTTCGTTTGCCCTTATCACCACAATTCTGCTGAAAAACGACTCGGCTAAAAACCATCACAATTAAAAAATCGTCACTCTAAATCCCGGATTCAAGAATGATTCACGAGGAGTATAATCTAGCGTCTGACCTTTCCAGTTCGTCACATGAGCGCCAGCAGCAATAGCTATCGCGTGACCCGCCGCAGTATCCCAGATATGAGTGGGCCCAAAGCGAGGATAAAGTTGCGCTTTTCCTTCCGCCACCAAACAGAACTTTAGTGAAGATCCCACAGAAACCGTCTGATGTTCACCTAACTGATTGAGATAATCTTCTAATTCCGTATCCATATGGGAGCGGCTAACGACTACTATGGGTGGATTAGCATCACGAATTTTAATCGGCAAACATTGACCACCACAGGTCTTTTTCCATGCCTGCCGCCCTTGCCCGAAATAAAGCGTATCCTGCACAGGAGCATATATGACTCCCATCACAGGAACACCCTCGTCAATCAAAGCGATATTAACCGTAAATTCACCGTTACGATTAATAAATTCCTTGGTCCCGTCCAGAGGATCAACTAACCAATAGCGCTTCCAATCACGTCTCTCTTCCCAAGTGGGAAGCTCTTCTTCCGACAACAGTGGAATTTCCGGAACAATACGGGATAATCCGGCTTTAATGATTTTATGAGCCGCAATATCAGCCATAGTAACCGGTGAATCATCTTGCTTATGATCAACTTTCAGAGGATGTTCATCCTGATAAATTGTCATAATAGCCGCACCAGCTTCCTTAGCCAGTTGGCAGATTTGTTCTAGCATCATACACCTCTGCGGTTAGTCATCCGTTATCATTTTAGACTATATTACCAATTGATCTTTTTATTGGAACGGTAAGAATTTTATTAGCCCTCTTAAATTCAGCATTAAAAACTTTATGCTAATACCCACGACTTCGTTGTAAACCCAGGCACACCGCAAGCGCCACTAAAGACAACATAGAGGCTATCAGTAACGCCATAGCTTCCGAGATATAGATGACAAACTCCCCGCCATGTTGCGTCAACAATGAAAAAAAAGCGACTCCTGCGGCAAACCCAGTTTGACGCAACGTGCTGGTAAGGGCTGCCGCCAATCCTGAATTCTCAGGAGCAACATTATCCATCACCAACCTTGCCATTAATGGATTAAGTACTGCCGCTCCCGTACCCAACAGCAACAACCCAGCCGCCAACAACCAGACATTCCCATCAACAACCGGACTAAAGATACCCGCGAGCAACACCAGTCCAACCGTTAACATCAGGAATCCCTCGGTAGCTTGAAGATTAAAACGCTCGGCAACCCTCAATAAAGGCACCAAGGTTAACGGCAAAGAAAGCAATAGCATTGTCATAGCCAGATACAATGCATCAAAACCCAACTTCACCGCGAAATATTGCGGCAACACCACAAACAGACTCCAGTAGGCGATAGAAAAAATAATCGGCAGAACCAACGAAATAAGAAAGGCACCATTTTTAAGCTCAGGTAAGCGAGTGAAACTACGTACAGAAAAACGATGACACAGCCAAACGCTTACTACTCCCAGGATAAGCAGCGTTGCCTTGACAATAGTACCATTTTGCCCCGGAAGCACTTGCTCAATGTATTGATACATAGTGACCAACAGCAGAATTGCAGTCACTGGTAAGGTACTAAAGAGCGAAACACGGCTTAACGCCCCACCAGCAGACAAGGTGCTGCCTTTTCTTTTCAACATCAAGAATATAACCAGCCCCCCCAAGGGCAAGTTGAGCAACAATATCCATGACCAGTCTAGCATCCTGATTATCAAGCCCCCCAGAGGCGGCCCCAGAGAAAAACTCAGCCCAAGTATCATTGACCAAGTTTTGAAAACCTGTGAGCGATTACTACTTCCCATTGGAAACAGGAGATTCAGCAGCGCCATCGCCGCTGTATTTAAAAAGGCGGCAGCAATTCCTTGAATTAAACGAACAAAAGTAAAACTGCCAAGAGAGACACAACTAACGGACATATAAGAAGCAACAACGAACACCAACAAGGCGGAAATCAGTGTCCTCATAGCTCCCAGACGATCAGTGATTATTCCGGCAGGTAATAAGAAAGCGGCGAAACCCGCCGTATAAGAAATACTGAGCCATGCGCCTTCTTTAACACCGAAACCCAATTCAGTTGCGATCACCGGGATAGCAACCCCTAAACCAGTTGTATCAAAACCAATCATAAAGGTGACAATCATGATGGCGATAAATATGGCTCTGTATTTCGTATCTTGATTAGAAGAATTCATATAGTCCTATGATTAAGAGGATGAATATAGCCACGCTTTTCCACACATAATTAATGTTTCAGACAACAATAATTCAGAGCTGATTATCATCTGAAACATATGACAATACTGTGTCAATTTACCTAAGCAAGAATTGAACCTTCAAGATATTTGACCACATTGCGATCAATCAAGCATTCACACTGTTCATCCATCACACCAAACGCCGTTATCCACATCTCCTCCATCCGTGCCCTTGCCATTTCAGGGCCCTTTTCATGCGCCAATAGTGCTAGCATATAAGTTGTGCCAGAGACCGTATAACCAGCCATTCTAATTCGGGAGCATTTCAGTGATAGCTCCAGAGGAGATGCATTCATTTCCGCCAGGCTTTTGGCAACAAAGGCGTTTTTCTGGGCCATATCCTTAACATCAGGAGAATTCAAAAATTGTTTGCGAGCAGTTTCATGCTCAATGAGGTAACGCAACGAGCTCATCAGATGGAAACTTTCCATTGGTTTAATCACCGAAACATCGGTACCATGCCAAATATCGAGGAGGGCCCACAAATCCATCTCTTTGACATTACCTGGCATAATTTTCTGGCCGGTATTATGGCCTATAGTATCTAAATAAACATAGGCAGTACTGGTCTCACTATTTTGGGAGAACGAATAAATTTTCGTATAATCCCCCGCCTTACTGATCCCCTTTTTCGTCAACATCACTTCCTCTGGTAAACGCCCCAACGTAACCACGCCATGAACATGATTGCGCGAAAGGATAAAACCTAATTTTTCCAACAGATTATGGGTTTGTTCCTTATCAAAATTACCGTTATTATCCCGCACACCCCATTGCCCGTCTTCCGTTAACGCCAGACCAAAAGGATCGACAATCATTTTTACTGGCACAGAACCAATCGAAGTCAGCATATTTTGCAGTGTTTCTTCAAATAATATTAAGCCCGCCTCAATATTATTATTTCTATTTGCCGACGAGATAAATCTCAGAGAAATATATTCTACCCCGAGTGTATTAGCGTGAATTATTCGGTCGACCGCACTACGCCAACCATAAGCAAAATAGCCGGGTATCCCCTTTGTCGGCTTACGTTCTTCTTCTCCCAAATCAATACTAACATCAATAGCCTGTGCCATTCTTTTCGGGGAAATTAGGTAAAGACTTTCAGAATTAATACGGCGAGAAAAATAGGGTATTAATGACGATATTTCAATTACATTCATTTCCATTTCCTTTATATCAAGACAACATTCCTGACTTATTAATCCGCCAGACCTTTTACAATCGTTGATGCAATGTGCAATGAAGTAACCTACACTATTCTTCAATATATTTAATAAATCAACATTGTCTTTATAATAAAAATAAACAAAACATTGTTTATTTGTTATTAAAGTTACTAAAGAAATAAAAAATGCTTTAAAATGCTAAAACTCAGGTAAAGTAAATAAGAGTTAACAAGAGAAAGAAGAAAATGGAATCTAGCCTTGCCAGCGAAACAGAACTATGATCACAATTAAGAGCAGAGAGAAGCCAAATACTGGTGGCAACAGCACGGAATATCAGGAAAATAGGGTTACCAATAGCATTACCATCTATTTTTTAGGTAAAAGCGAAAATCGATCAGGCCAAAAAACTATTTAAGGAAACAACTGGGACATCAAGAGAAAGCCAGTTAATCGGCAACATACTAGCTGAAATTTTCGATAGTCTGAAAACACTTCCCACTTTTTGAATGGGTTTATCAGTAGTCTGAGGCGAATATACCGGCTATTTTTAATCCTACTGCTGGATAAAACTTACAGAATATCCAATAATTCCACCTCAAAAATCAGAGTACTATATGGGGGAATCGATGCACCAGCACCACGCTCACCATAAGCCAAATTATAGGGGATATAAAGCTCCCATTTAGAACCGACAGGCATCAACGTCAATGCTTCAATCCATCCAGCAATCACACCATTTACAGGGAATTCAGTAGGTTCGCCACGCTGTACTGAGCTGTCAAACACAGTGCCATCAATCAGACGCCCCGTATAATGAACACGCACGCGGTCAGTACGGGCAGGAATTGCGCCATCACCCTGTTTCAGCACAGAGAACTGCAAACCAGATTCTGTGGTACTTATACCGTCACGCAGGGCGTTTTCTGCCAGAAACTTCTGACCCTCTTCTGCCATAGCTTGTTGACGTTCACGACGCACACCATCTGCACGCTCATGCATTTCACGTAAAGCACGATGTAATATATCGACCGGCACCGCTGGAGAATGATTTTCCAGCGCATCACACAACCCTGCCAACAGCGCTTCTGGTTCCAGACCTTGCAGGCCAGACTCTAGTAATTGCTGACCAACTTGCAAGCCAACCCCATAACTTGCTTGTGCTTCGATAGAGTCAAAAGAAAGTTTTGCCATGAAAATACCTGTGATCAAATTAAAATTAGGCCTGTAAGCATAACAGTGCTATGCAGTAGGGTAAACCAAAGATATCACTAGAAAAATACATGTCGACGAAATATATAAGAGCCAATAATCGATATAATTCTAAGTAGCATATTCACTTCTCAAAGGTTACAATATAAAAGTTCAATTTTTATATATTTTTACTTATAATTGATTATATGAATAAAATATTTTTTATATAAAATTAATTTTTTTGCAAATATTACATAATGAGGAAAATCTTATGAATACATTATTTAATGAGATTTTATCTGAAATTAAAAAGTCCAAAACCATGCCAGAATTAGAAAAGAGGCTGTTAAACGCGATAAATTATCTGGGTTTTGAATTCTACTCAATTTATCAGGAAGAAAAATACCCATTCACGACCAAAAAATATGTTCTAATAACCAACTTAAATATAGAAACCGCAAACAATTATAATCAATATAATAATCACGACAGCGACCAATTAATGAATGGTGATTACACCTTCTCCATCCCATCAGTTTGTAATGATAAAATATCAGAAGACACTGATTTTATGATTGAAAAATCAAATCCAAATAAAAATGAAGTGAAAAATAGTCTTTCAATCAAAATCAAAGGTTATCATGGAGAGAGGTCAATTTTTTCAGTTGCCAGAAAAGAAGGCATTATTTCCCATAATGAAATACTTAATAAAGCAGGCGTGCTAGGCATATTGGCAAATGAATGCATAAAAACATTCAATAACCTAAAAAATAAAAAGGATAAAATCATTGTTCCAACACTCTCTACCAGAGAGGTTGAAGTCATAAGATGGACTTGTGAAGGAAAAACTTCTGCTGAAATAGCCGATATACTGGATATTTCAACAAGAACAGTTAATTTCCACATTAACAATGTTATGGAGAAATTAGTAGTTCCCAATAAAGTCGCAGCAGTTGCTAAAGCAATAGCATATAATCTAATTATATAATGATTAGAGCCAAAATAAGGCCCTAACTATACGAAACTATAAAATATAATTAGACAATATACCCCTCCATGCATCATTAATTTCATTCATCAGGGATTTGCATTTGACATGCTCATCATTAATATGCACACAGACGTAACCGCAGAAATCATTATTGCTTTTTGGTGTTTCGTAAACCAATGAATTCTTCTCTAAATTAATTTTTATTGCAATAATTTCGCAATATAATTTACTCAGAATATTATCAATAGATGCTAATAATACTTTATTAACTTCTGTTTTATCAAATTTGTCATTAATTTTTCCATCTTTACCTGCCAGCAAATTAATCAAAAATGCTCTTCCCTTCGCTTCAGGCAATATCATTCGATCACTAAATCCTTTGACTAAATGGTCAACCCAAATTTCCTGCAAACTTATACCATATACCCGATTAGCCATATCCCAAATACGCATACCCGCAGGTCTACGATTAGTTTCAACCAGAAAAGTTTCTCCCGTTTTACTATCTTGCTTAATCTCATTATGGAATGCGCCAAGAGTCTGCCCTGAGATCAGATTCATTACCTGCCCTGCTTTATGTAATGCAATCGTATTTCTGCCATCACATTGCGCCGGTACTATTTGCCCTATTTCAACAGGATATTCCCCTTTCTGGGAAACTTTTTGCGTTAAAAACGCCATACAACCAATACCATCATACGAATATTCTGTATCGAAAATAATAAGTTCTTCTGCAAGAATTTGATTACCACCAGATTGCTCAACAGATTGAGCAAAAGCCTCTGGAATTTTACTTCTATCTTTAACCGCTACCACACCTATATTTGCTCGGCCACAGTTGGGCTTAATAATCACACCATGCGGAACCGAGTCATAAAATTCTTCTAATTCCTTAATCTCATTAATGAAAGTATACCGAGGTGTCTTAATATGTTGTGCCGCAAGCAGTGGTAATATTCGAGTTTCTTGTTGGCGGAATTGATATTTCTCAATACCTGCGAAACTTAATTCGGGATCATCACCATAAACGTTTAATTTCTTCGCGATAACAGCCGCATAGCCAGACACCGCATCCATAAAGGGAAGAATAGCCGCACATGTCATATTAAGTTCAGCAAGAACTGCCATCACACTATCAACATAATTTTCTGTTCGTACAGGAATATGATAGACAAATGGTGTGATATCTTTCTCCTCACCGGACAACATATCGCTAATAATCACTAACTCAAGGGAGTAATGGTATCGAATATAATCACGAATATTAACGATTTCACTCAGCCTTGCCGGAAGATAATCAAGCACTAACAAATATTTTTTCGAACTCATATTTCCTCCATTATTGACTATTATGCAGATTGAATTTAAGCGAACGATAAGGATTAATAATGACAAACATCAATAAAACAAATGCAGAGAATATTAGATAAATACTATTGTAGGAAAAATAGTTCAGTAAATTAGCACAAATGAAACTGGTTAAAGGTATCGCTAATTGATTCAAAACTAGCACCACACCAAGATACTGAGAAAAACGCTGCTTCGGAATAAGACTTGCCCGATAAGATCGGGAAAATAGATTAAAACAACCTTCCGCACCAATGACCAGTAAGAACCCTAATGTGTAAACCACAAATAACGGCCCGGTAGCAAATAGTGTAAGACCAGATAATGCAATCAGAAAAGCCGTTACACCAACGACACGTACATCAAAAATTCGGCATAATTTTGGCGCAATAAAAAATACACAACAATTCACCAGCCCCGCATAAGCCAAAAGCTGAGCATAACTGCCTTCCGGCTGTGAAAAAACGCTGGTGATAACATAAACTGCCGTTGACAGAATAGCACCTTGCATCACATTCATCAGAAATGTCAGGCTAATGACGCGTAACAAGGATGGGTTTCCCATCAGGAATTTAAAAATAGCCGGCAAATTATAACTTTCTCTATTAGTGTGTTCTTCAATCCGGTTTTTCCTTTGTAGCTGAAACCACATCAAGCTACTAATCAGGAAAGGAAAAAATGCAAATGCAAATACGGCATAAACACTGAATTTATAAACCAGCACACCGACAACCACCGGAGCTGCAATATAGGTAAACTGTTCAACAAATTGTAAACGAGAGTTAACAGAAGGTAATTCTGTTGCACTCATATTCTTAGAGACAAAACCTTCAAGGTTGACATATCCCGCTCCACTGAAAAAGGATAAAACACACGAGAGAGGAATAATGATATATACGATATTATTATCAGAGTATATGAATGAAAGGATAAAAAGAAATAAGCAAACTAATGATCGTAGAATATCACTCAGGAATAACATGACCAGCGTATGCATCCTGTCCCCCATCCAACCAGAAATGGGGAGTGAAATCACTCTGAATAACCGTTCCAACCCAAAGGCAAAAGACGAAAGCGAAGCGCTATTAGTTGAGGTATATACTAATACAGGTACAGCGAACATAACAAATGCTTCTGAAAAAACAGAAAAAAAGCGAGCCAGTATGATCCTGTGTATCATTAATATTACCTCAACCTTATTATCTATCCCAATAGGCCATTTTATTTATCAATTTGACGCTAAGCAAGACTCAAACTGATTCCATCAATTACGCCTACTGGGATAGATTTTTACTATGCAATAATTAATGAACTGATTTAATCAAATAATTCCCTAAAACTAAATAATCAATATTGGTTTTCATGAAAGTTTTAATGGCATCCTCAGGTGAACAGACGATTGGTTCGCTATCGTTATAAGAGGTGTTCAGCAATAAAGGTACACCTGTTTTCCGATAAAATGCCTCAATCAACTGGGCATAACCTGAATTTGATGCACTATCGACAACCTGCACTCTGGCAGTACCATCTACGTGAACCACCGCCGGAATTTGTGATGCTTTATCCACTTTAGCATCCATCGCTAACAACATATATTTTGCCGCTTCCGGTAATTCTTTCCGAACATGGAACCAATCAGCAACATGTTGACGCAATACACTAGGTGCAAATGGTCTAAACATTTCACGATGTTTAACTTTACGATTCATTAAATCGCGAATATCTTTATTTCTCGGATCAGCCAACAAACTACGATTACCTAATGCCCGTGGCCCAAACTCCATTCTGCCCTGGAACCAGCCAACAACATTATTTTCAGCCAGCAAGTCTGCGACGACTTCATGAATATTCTCTTCATATGTCCAGTCCAAACCATGAGCCTTCAAACTACGCTGGTAATCATCTTCGCTATATTCCAGACCCCAATAGGTATGAGTCAGAGGATAGCGTTGATTATTTTCAAGAATTTGATGCCAAATAAATAGTGCGGCGCCTGTGGCAGTCCCGCCATCATGTGCAGCAGGCTGAACAAAGATATCTTCGATATCCAACTCTTCATATAATCGCTTATTCGTTATGCAATTCAATGCAACACCACCCGCAAGGCAGAGTTTATTTGTCGCTGTTTCCTGCAAATAATGACGAGCCATATTTAACACTATTTCATCAGTTATTTGCTGGAGAGAAGCGGCAATATCATAATATTCCTGCGCCACCTCTCCACCAGGAACTCTTTTCGCAATACCAAACAAGGACTCTAATTTAGAAAATTCTCCGCTACGGAAATTGAGAATGGTGTTATCGATAGTAAACTCACCTTTCTCATAAATTTTAACGAATTCTCGAAATGCCGGCACAAAACCTTCAGGCTTGCCATAAGCTGACATTCCCATTACTTTACAGGCATCATATACCGAGAAACCTAGGAACTCGGCTAATTTCTCCCACATAAAACCAATTGAATGAGGATATTCAATGGTTTTAATTTTTTTCAGGCTATTGCCATCACCCAGATATACCCCTGCGGTATTATCCTCTCCAACACCATCAAGCGATAAGGTTAGCGCTTTATCAAATGGCGAAACAAAATAAGCAGATGCCGCATGCGCTGTGTGATGTGGAACCCAATGAAATTGACCACGGAATCCCATTGATTGCAAAATTTCTGGTACTGAAGTGGTTTTGCGATAGAAAATAGATTCACCCGATACACTTCCCCAACTTCCTTCATGAGTGACTTCATCAATAAAGATTGATTTTCTTCGCTCTATCGGATCGATAGAAAAACCAATATGACTCACATCTTCCAAGCTAATACCCGCAAAGTCCAATGCAACTTCAATAGAAGCCAATGGTAACTCATCAGGGTTATCAATATTTGCTGGTTTTCCGTGTTTTCTTCTATTTAGCCGTTCTTCCTCGATAGCAAAAATAGTTTCGCCATCTTTCAACAAACAAACTGCTGATTCATGGTAAACCGAATTTATACCTAAAATATACATGACTTATTATCCTCCCATTATATACTCGTTATCTTTCAAGCTGCCTCTTTGTTGGCTGCACTCACTCACCCCGGTCACATAGTTATCTATGCTCCCGGGGATTCGCTCCCTTGCCGTCGCGATGCAACTTGAAATCCATAGGGTATAATTATTTAATTTTTAATACTAAGCAGCGCAAACTACCACCACTCTTTAAAAATTCACTCATATCGCATTTAACCACATTGTAACCATAATTATTTAATTGACGCTCAACCTCTATAGAACAATCATGCATGAGAATATCTTTACCTACTGGGATATTATTACAGGAAAATAATTCCCTAGCGTCATTCTCTGAAATTGAAATCCTACGTTCAAACGTTTCAATAATATAGTCTTGACTCTCTTTAGTAAATGCCTCTGGGTAGTAAATAACCGTATCTTTGTCAATAAATGAGAATGCTAAAGCCACATGAAAAAAAGCCTTATCCTGAATATGCAGTTCACCTTTAACTTTAAGTTCTGGGTAGACTTTCTGAATTGTATTTATTGCTTCTTTATCTGAGCGAGGACCATAACCAAATATGATATCATTCTCCCAATAGATAACATCTCCAAGCCCTTCAAAATAGATACCTTCATCAACACGATGTATCTCATAATCTAGATTTGCCAGATAATCAATATAATACTGACTTTCCCCTTGGCGTTCAGCGTGCCGGAAATTACTAGCAAGGAATTTATTATTATGTACCATGCCACAATCACCTGAGAATGTCATATCAGGCAAACCATTAACAGGATCGATAGTACGAATAGTGATACCACGTTCAGTCAGCCGTTCATAAAGAAAATCCCATTGTTTCCGCGCTAATTCTTTATTAACTCTATTATTAGGGTCCATCCAATCATTAATAATGTATTCAATATCGTAAAAGTCAGGTTTACACATTAATAATTCTTTAATCATAATATTTGCCTCATCTTAGATTTAGCACTTTGCTTAGTATGAATATTAAATATTCTTGCAAATCCCTCCGCATCGTTTTGACTATATAAATGCCCACAATTATATATTGCTAAATTATCATCATAGATAGTCGTCTTTGAAGTACGGGAACAAACGTTGGCATATTTATAGCCTAATTCAAGCTTAATCTCACCATTGACATGTTGATTCATGCTATCAATAAAATGGTTTAAATGAGTTAATAAGGGATCATACCAAAGCCCAGAATAAACTAATTCAACCCATTTTTTATCGATTGTCTCTTTAAACCAATTCTCGTTACGATTACTACAGTAACATTCCAAATCACGATGAGCGGTAATTAAGATATGTGCAGCAGGTGATTGATAAATTGCGCGTGTTTTCAAACCGACAATGCCATCTTCAACAATATCAAAAATGCCAATTGACAGCTTTTTACCAATTTCATTTAATACTTCAATAATTTCATATAATGATTTCTTTTCACCGTCGATCGATACCGGTATCCCATTCTCAAAACCTAATGACAATAATATTGGTTCAGTGGCCGATAATGCATGCTCAAATAATTTCTCTTTGACATCTTCAGGAATTAACATTTCTGGTTCTGCCAACGGACCACATTCGATACTTAATCCCCATATATTTTCACTGGTAGAATAAGGGTTATTACAACCAAATTCTTGAGGAATACCATAATTCATAGCATAACTATTTACGACACTTTCGTCGTATTTAAAATCTCTCAACGAAGCAATAGGTATTTTATTCAGAATTTCTATATTCATATCCATTCTGACTTGATCATTACCCCTAAATTGATGGGCAATATAATCAATATTGAGCTCATTAGCTACTTCAACTGCCGCCTCTGCAATCGCAGGCCGGGAAAGTGCAGCACTGAGAAAATAACCATTTTGATAAATAGCATTCGCTTTTATCGCTTTTGTAAGGAAGTGTTCAGCATATTGCGCTCGATAATCTTTATAGATAAATTTATCAGCACCTGCAACCATGCATTCCAATTCAATATCTTCAATGTCTCTCACCTGTCCCTCATCAATATAAAGAGCAATCACCTCTTTATACTTAGATTTAAGACTCCTTATGATAAGAGGATTATAGAGGCGATTATAGTAAATCACCAAAATACGATCAGAACTCATTTAGTGTACACCCCATGTTTGTAATAATTTCTTCTAGTTCAGGCTCTTCTTTACTTTCCTCAACTAATTCTGAGAAATTATTTTCACATAACAAAATATCATTATAAATTGTGTCGATATAACGTTCTCCACTATCAGGAATAATGACAACAATATTATCTCCAGGTTTAAAATCATCCAGGTGATTTAATGCTGCGCTTACCGCACAACCTCCCGTTCCACCAATTAAGATACCTTCATTTCTGGCTAATTTTCTTGCTATACGAAATGCATCAATATCTGCAACCTTCAAGGTAATATCGATATTGCTACGATCCAGAATAGAAGGTATAAATGTCAGGCCCGCGCCTTGTACCAGATATTTTCCTGGTTCACCACCGAAAATAATCGACCCCACAGGTTCAACACCATAAATTCGCACCTGTGGATTTTTCTCTTTCAAATAGCGGGAAATCCCAGTAAGAGTTCCACAGCTCCCTGCCGTCGCAAAACAAGCCGCCAAATTATTGCCAAAGGTTTCATACAATTCACGCCCCGTGGATTGATAATGCTCATCAGGATTAACCTGATTTTCAAATTGCATGGGACTAAACGCATTCGGATAGGCTTTGATAATCTCTTTAGTTAAATCAATGCGATATTTGACAGTATCCGTTCCGGCTTCAAATTCTGGCAGGAAAATGATTTCCGCACCAAATGCTTTTATTTTATCGCGTTTCGCTGCTGGCACCATACGGTCCAAAACCGCAATAAATCGATAACCTTTAACCGCGCACGCCATTGCCAAGCCAATTGCCGTATTACCCGATGATGGCTCAATGACCACCATTCCCGGTCTTAATTCTCCCTGAGCCTCAGCCCTTTCCAACATAGCAACCGCAATACGATCTTTAATACTCCCGCTGGGGTTAATATTCTCCATTTTGAGAAAGACATTAATACCTTTGGTATATCTACCATTCAACATAACTACTGGAGTATTACCTATAGTTTGTAATATGTTTTTACCAAGTTTCATACCAACTTTATCCCTTATGTCTGGGTTAATATGAAGAACATATAATGATGACAAGGTATTTTCATTAACAAATAAAAAAGTCAATCAACTCAATATCTAATTTTCCTATTAATTCATTAATGAAACAATTTACTTTGTAAATAACTATGGAGAATAAATTCATGCCTATTAACAATAAGCACCTCTATTTGTGTTCTCACACAAGGGTTAATTAACAAAAATTATAATTATAAAATTACACTTAAAAGTCTACTGTCAACTCTGACAGTTATATCAATCAAATCCAATATAAATTTTTGATATTACCATTTAATAATAAGGATATATATTGTTATCATTAAATATTCTTATATAAAATCATATGAAATAAATTATCATTATGAAGAAAAATAGCGGCGATTATATAGTAATATATTTTTAATTATTATGAAATAATCATACATGTAATTAATCAGATTTATATGCAGATATATAAAAATATCCGATAAAAAATTCCCATATCAAAACAGAATTAACAATGCCGATATTATCTAATAATAAAAAATACGAATTTGATTATTTACAGATAATAATTTGATAATGAATAATATTTTCACTATAAAAACCGAAAAATCAACAATAAGAAAAACCGTTCAAGAGGCAATATTACAGAAGAATAGACAAAAGAAACTATGATTCTATAAACGACAAAATAAGGGTAGTAAATGTAAAATAAATCAGATTAATGCTCATTTCTTGGGAGTTACCGGCAAAAATTTTATAAACCACCAAGAGAATGGTAAATTGAAGCAATAAAAAACGCCGGCATTGCCAGCGTTTTTTACTTGTTAGCATCAGTTAATCAGAGATTAAGCTTCAGCAACAATGTTAACGTTCAATTTAGCGAATACATCGCTGTGTACCTGGAAGTTAACTTCGTGTTCACCAGTAGTACGCAGAACGCCATTAGGCAGACGCACTTCGCTCTTAGAAACTTCAACGCCCGCGGCAGTAACTGCATCAGCGATATCACGAGTACCGACAGAACCGAACAGTTTACCTTCGTCACCCGCTTTAGAAGCGATAGTAACGGAAACCAGTGCATTAATTTTCTCAGCGCGAGCTTCTGCTGTTGCCAGAACGTCAGCCAGTTTGGCTTCCAATTCAGCACGGCGAGCTTCGAAGAATTCAATATTTTTCTTAGTTGCAGGAACAGCTTTGCCCTGTGGTACTAAGTAGTTACGGGCATAACCCGGTTTAACGTTAACTTGATCACCCAGGCTACCCAGGTTTGCTACTTTATCAAGCAGAATAATTTGCATTACCTTATCCTCTCAGAGTCGTTAATGGACTGTGCCGATTACTGATGACGATCAGTGTAAGGCAACAAAGACAGGTAGCGCGCGCGCTTGATAGCACGAGCGAGCTGACGCTGGTATTTTGCACGGGTGCCGGTGATACGGCTTGGTACAATTTTACCGCTCTCGGTGATGTAGTTTTTCAGCGTAGCGATGTCTTTATAATCAATCTCTTGAACGCCTTCCGCGGTGAAACGGCAGAACTTGCGACGACGGAAATAACGTGCCATTTGGCTAGTCTCCAGAATCTATCAATTCAATCTGCTCGGCATGAAGAACCAGTTTGTTAAGACCATTGCGACCTTGATGGCAACTAATGAATCCTGAAACGGTTAATCGACTGCCGACCGTTATACTGTGAGTTAAAACTTGTAACAATTGTCCGCTGGCAATAACGGGCATTCTGCACCATGCTTGCCTGCTCAGACCGGCTTCCTGTTGCTGTGAACGGTGCTCAAGCACAAACTGGCAATGAGGAATGCCGGCAGGACTGACTTTTCGAATGGGAACTTTGCACACTGTGCCAGAAAGCACCAAACGATTAGTTATCACAGTTATTACTCTTCAGAATCCCCAGCTTCTTCAGCATCCATATTGGCGTCTTCCAGAGAGTAGTCACGGTTGCGACGTTCATCTTTGGCTTTAACCATTGGAGATGCTTCAGTTACCGCGTGCTTAACGCGCATAATCATGCTGCGGATAACGGCATCGTTGAAGCGGAAGTTAGTTTCCAGCTCATCAATCACTTCCTGCGGCGCTTCAACGTTCATCAGAACATAGTGAGCTTTGTGCAGTTTGTTGATTGGGTAAGCCAGTTGACGGCGGCCCCAGTCTTCCAGACGGTGAATCTGACCTTGCGCGTTAGCGATAGTCGCACTGTAACGCTCAATCATGCCCGGAACCTGTTCGCTTTGGTCAGGATGGACCATAAAAACGATTTCGTAATGACGCATTAGAATTGCTCCTTACGGATTATTCAGCCTCCTGTCAGGGTCAACCGCGGCCCGTGGAGGCAAGGAACTTGTTTAAGTGCGGCTGAAAAATTGACGCGTAACTATACCTACCTCACATAAAAAACTCAAGGAATGAACAGCGTAAAAACATTTTTGTTTCATATGTGAGATAAAGGGTTATTACGAGCCGCGCTGACGTACCGCTTCAAACAGGCAAACTCCCGTGGCGACAGACACATTCAACGATGAGACAGAACCCGCCATTGGGATGCTAATCAACTCATCACAGTGTTCGCGAGTCAGGCGACGCATACCTTCCCCTTCCGCCCCCATCACCAATGCCATAGGACCGGTCAGTTTGCTCTGATACAGCGTATGGTCAGCTTCTCCTGCTGTACCTACCACCCAAATATTATGCTCCTGCAACAAACGCAAAGTACGGGCAAGGTTGGTGACACGAACAAGTGGTACGCTCTCCGCAGCGCCACATGCCACTTTCTTCGCCGTAGCATTAAGCTGAGCGGAACGGTCACGAGGAACAATAACAGCATGTACGCCTGCTGCATCAGCACTACGCAAGCAAGCCCCCAGATTATGGGGATCTGTTACACCATCAAGCACCAGCAAGAAAGGGGTTTCTGTTTGTGCCAATAAATCCGGCAGGTCGTTTTCTTGGTACTGACGTCCTGGCTTCACTTTAGCAATAATCCCCTGATGCACCGCACCTTCTGTTTGATTATCCAGCCACTGACGATTTGCCAGTTGGATAGTCATCCCGATACTTTCCAGCGCATGAATCAATGGCGTCAGGCGGCGATCTTCACGTCCTTTCAGGACATAAACTTCGATAAAACGTTGAGGATCGCGCTCTAATAAAGCTTTAACGGCATGAATACCGTAGATAATTTCACTCATAATCTTTTTATTTTCACTGTTATACAGCACTGGCAAATACTGTGAGCCTATTCGATAAGCTCCATCTATTCAGGGTGAGATTAAAATATTCAGGCTATCCTGCTAATAGGATAGCCCTTTGATTATTTGTCTGCGCTTTTCTTAGCCCGTTTGGCTTTGAATTTAGCGGCAATTTTCTGAGTCTTGGCAGAAAGCGTTTTACCCTTTTTCTTCTCCACTTTAGGTTTATCCGCTGCTCTCTTTTTACGGGCAGCACCATCAAGCTCAGAGTGCTCCTCTTTGCGATAACCACGCCCTTTTTTCTTACTATTTCCGCGGCCAGGTTCTACTTTTTTCGCTCTATCACGCTCTGTTTTGCCTACATTCCGGGCTTTTCGGGTGGTAGAAAGCAGCTTAAAGTCAATATTACGTTCATCCATATGAACCGCTTCCACACGAATTTCAACTTCATCCCCTAAGCGGAAAGTTTTACCCGAGTATTCACCCACTAAACGCTGACCGACATTATCGAAATGATAATAATCATTACTCAGTGTGGAAACATGCACCAGGCCGTCAATAAACAGATCATTTAAGCGAACAAAGAAACCAAAACCTGTCACACTCGTGATAATCCCAGTAAAAGTATTGCCCACCTGATCCTGCATAAAATCACACTTAAGCCAATCGGCAACGTCTCTCGTCGCTTCATCTGCGCGGCGCTCTGTCATGGAACAGTGTTGGCCTAGTTGCAACATCTGTTCCATATCACTGTGCCATCCGCCGGTCGGTGTTCCACACTGCTCAACAATACCTTGCTGTTTTGCCAGCAGATATTTAATCGCTCGATGCAATACTAGATCAGGATAACGGCGAATAGGTGAGGTAAAATGCGCATAAGAATTTAATGACAGACCGAAGTGCCCTCGGTTTTCTGGATCATAAATTGCCTGCTTCATTGAACGTAGCAATAAGGTTTGCAATAGCTCATGATCCGGGCGTTCAGCCACTTGATGCATCAGTTGCGCATAATCTTTTGGCGTTGGTTGCATGCCGCCAGGCAGCGTCAATCCTAATTCGCCAAAAACCGAGCGCAGGTTAACAATGCTCTCTTCTTTTGGCCGATCATGAATACGGTAAAGCACCGGCTCGCCGTTTTTTTCCACGAAGCGCGCCGCAGCAATATTCGCCAGAATCATACACTCTTCAATCAGCTTATGAGCATCATTACGAACAATCGGTTCAATTC
The DNA here is from genome assembly GCF_026153155.1 of Photorhabdus aballayi. Taxonomy (NCBI): domain Bacteria; kingdom Pseudomonadati; phylum Pseudomonadota; class Gammaproteobacteria; order Enterobacterales; family Morganellaceae; genus Photorhabdus; species Photorhabdus aballayi. The sequence continues at coordinate 128,268 of NZ_JAPFCD010000005.1, forward strand.
GCTCGATACGACGTTCAGCATTAAAGATAAACTTCGCCTCTTCTGACTCAAACGAGATTGCGCCACGTTGCTCACGGGCATTTTCCAATGCCTGATACAACTCATGTAAATGCTCAATATGCTGAACCAGTGGCTTGTAGTGCTCACGCAGTTCCTCATCACCCTGCAATATACGCCATACTTTGGTATATGTCAGACGGGCGTGAGAATTCATGACGGCTTCGTAAAATTTATAGGATGATAATCTCCCCTGCGCTGAAACCGTCATCTCACACACCATACAAAGGCGATCAACCTGCGGATTCAGAGAACAGAGGCCATTAGAAAGCACCTCCGGCAACATTGGGACAACCTGAGATGGGAAGTAAACCGAGTTACTCCGATTACGTGCTTCGGCATCTAACGCCGTTTGTGGACGCACATAGTAACTGACATCCGCAATGGCAACCCATAAACGCCAACCACCGCTTCGCTTCCTTTCACAATAAACGGCATCATCAAAATCACGGGCATCTTCACCATCGATTGTCACCAACGGCAGCGCACGCAGATCAACACGGCCTTTTTTCGCCGATTCTGGTACCTGCTCATCCAAAGAAACAACCTGGTTTTCCACTTGCGGCGGCCAACTGTGGGGAATTTCATGAGTACGCAGGGCAATTTCCACTGCCATGTTCGTTCCCATCTTTTCACCCAACACTTCAATAATTTTACCGACAGCTTTTGTGCGGCGCCCCGGGCGTGTAATCAACTCGACTACCACCACATTTCCCATGCGAGCACCACCGCTCTCATCTTTCGGGATCAGGATATCAAAGCTTAAACGGCTATCATCCGGCACGACAAATCCCATACCAGAATCAAGAAAATAGCGGCCAACAATCTGGCTGGCCTTAGGCACCAATACACGCACGATACGCGCTTCATTACGCCCTTTGCGATTCATAGACAATGGTTGCGCCAGCACGACATCACCATGAATAGCCATTTTTAGCTGCTCAGCAGAGAGATAAAAATCATCCTTGTGGCCTTCTACTCGCAGAAAACCATAACCATCTCTATGCCCAATAACTGTACCTTTCAATAAATCCAATCTTTCCGGCAAGGCATAACATTGGCGACGAGTGAAAACCAGTTGACCATCACGCTCCATTGCCCGTAAACGACGACGTAATGCTTCAATCTCCTCATCGTTAATCAGGTTCAACTCTCGTGCCAGTTCTTGGCGACTTACCGGTACAGTATGTTTAGCAATAATGTCTAAAATGTACTCACGGCTTGGAATAGGTGATTCGTATTTTTCTGCTTCGCGCCCTAAAAAAGGATCTTGTGACATGGCTGTTCCTCCGTTGTCATCAGCAGGCTGTTTGCGCCATTTCTTCATTCGGTCAGAAGCAGCTTATAAAGGGGGACATTATCTTCAATCATATCAGCTAAAGTATGCTTATCCAGCTCTTCTAAAAACCTTTCTATTGCCTGATTTAAGACTACCTTCAGGCGACACGCAGACGTGATATGGCAAGATTCCTGACTACAGTCAACCAACGATAATGGTTCAAGAGCGCGAACAACATCGCCAATTCTGATATCTTTCGCTGGCTTACCTAAACGGATACCGCCGTTTTTACCACGAACAGCATCCACTAATCCTAAGTGGCTTAATTGGTTAATGATTTTTACCATGTGGTTACGAGAAACACCATAAATATCAGTGACTTCAGAAATACTGGTCATCCGGCTTTGCGGTAAAGAAGCCATATAAATTAGCGCGCGCAAGCCATAATCTGTAAAACTCGTTAACTGCACATCAACCTCTGGATAATAAGATATAAACTAATATATCCGAGAACAAACTGAAAAAATAAGCACTTGTTCAACTTATATACCATGAATCGGCAAAAATCATGTTGATCTCCTAATCATTAAGCAAAAAAGGCCACAACAAATAGCAAAAAACCGGGCTGAAAAGCCCGGCTTTACCTGATCGTAGTATCATCAGGCATCAAACGGATCACGCAGAATCATAGTTTCTGAACGATCCGGGCCTGTAGAAATAATATCAACCGGAACACCAGTCAGCTCTTCTACACGTTTAATATAGTTCAATGCTGCCTGAGGCAATTTGCTATGCTCTTTCACACCGAAAGTGCTTTCATTCCAGCCAGGCATGGTCTCATAAACAGGTTCAATACCTTCCCAGTCATCCGCAGCCATAGGCGTAGTTTCAATCACGCTGCCATCAGGCATACGGTAACCAACACAGATTTTCACTTCTTTCAAGCCATCCAGTACGTCCAATTTGGTCATACAGAAACCTGATAGTGAGTTAATCTGTACTGCACGACGGATGGCAATGATATCCAGCCAACCAGTACGGCGGCTACGCCCCGTAGTCGCGCCAAACTCTTGGCCTTTTTCGCGCAAGTAACTGCCCGTTTCATCAAACAGTTCGGTTGGGAATGGACCCGCGCCGACACGAGTAGAGTATGCTTTGATGATCCCCAAAACATAATCAACATAGCATGGACCTAAACCAGAACCTGTTGCAACTCCACCCGCCGTAGTGTTGGAAGAAGTCACATATGGGTAGGTGCCGTGGTCAATATCCAACAATGTGCCCTGTGCGCCTTCGAACATAACCAATTCACCTTTCTGAGTCGCTTTATACAACAAATCAGAAACGTCGACGACCATATCCGTCAGAATATCGGCAACAGCCATGATTTCATCCAGGGTTTTCTGGTAATCAACCGCCGGTTCTTTGTAATAGTTAACCAGTTGGAAATTGTGATATTCGATAATTTCTTTCAGCTTAACTGCGAATGCTTCCTTATCAAACAAATCACCAACCCGCAAACCACGACGAGCAACTTTGTCTTCATATGCAGGACCAATACCGCGACCGGTTGTACCAATTGCTTTTGCACCACGCGCTTTTTCACGGGCATTATCCAATGCAACATGGTATGGCAGAATAAGTGGACAGGCTTCTGAAATGAGCAGACGCTCGCGAACAGGAACACCACGGGATTCTAACGCGTTCATCTCTTTCATCAGCGCATCAGGCGCTAATACGACGCCGTTTGCAATGATACTGATAACATTTTCACGCAGGATCCCTGATGGGATTAAGTGGAGAACGGTTTTTTCACCGTTGATAACCAGTGTATGACCAGCATTATGGCCCCCTTGATAACGAACAACATACTTAGCTCGTTCAGTCAGCAAGTCGACGATCTTGCCCTTGCCCTCGTCACCCCATTGGGTGCCCAATACGACAACGTTCTTACCCATTTCAAAATTCACTCGGTTGCTTAAAAATGGATTCTAACATCTCATCCCACACCTTTCAGTAATTTTTATCACATCCGTTATTTTTGTTGACCACCAGACATGACAAAGCCCGCAGGATGCGGGCCTAACTTATATATCAGTCGTCTTTCAAGTTGCCTCTTTGTTGGCTGCATTCACTCACCCCGGTCACATAGTTCTCTATGCTGCCGGGGATTCGCTCCCTTGCCGTCGCGATGCATCTTGAAATCCATAGGGTATAGATTCAGCATCTATTAGTGTTGAACTGCACGCTTTTCAGGTGCTTTCATATAACGGAAGAAATCAGCTTCTGGGCTTAATACCAAAACATCTTTCCCGTCTTCACTAAAGCTTTTCTCGTAAGCACGTAAACTACGGATAAAGGCATAGAAATCCGGCGCTTGACTGAATGTATCAGCAAACAGTTTAGCGGCATCCGCATCACCAGAACCACGCAAAGTAAGCGCTTCACGCTCCGCTTTTGCGCGGATTTCAATAACTTGCTTATCTGCTGCTGCACGCAGTTTCTCTGCTTCTTCCAGACCTTGCGAACGATGACGACGAGCTACCGCTTCACGTTCAGCGCGCATACGCTGGTAAATCGCCTCTGAAACTTCTAATGGTAAATTGATTTGTTTGATACGCACATCAACAACTTCAATACCCAATGCCGCCATACTGTTCGGATTGATAGCAAGTTGTTTATCCGCCGTTTCTTGCTCTACACGAGCCGCCGCCGACGCAATAGCATCATCCGTTTCAGTTGTACTCGCTGTTTCTTTATCCGTTGTACCTTTATTAAGCGCATCACGAACATCTGTGGTCAATTGACCACGGGAATCCGTTACGATACCACGCACATCCTTACGGCCAATTTCAGAACGCAGGCGGTCGCTGAATTTACGCTTTAACAATACTTCTGCTTGAGAAATATCACCATTACCGGTTGCCAGATAATAACGGCTGAAATCGTTAATCCGCCATTTCAGGTAAGAATCAACTATCAGGTCCTTATTTTCACTGGTCAAGAAACGGTCGGCCTGAATATCCATCGTCTGAATACGAGCATCCAGGGTTTTCACCGTTTCAACAAAAGGTATTTTGAAATGTAGCCCCGGCTCATAAACAATCGGTTTATTTCCCGCATCACGCAGAACCTTGCCAAAACGCAGTACAATGCCACGCTGTCCTTCCTGCACAATAAATAGAGAGGCATAGAGAGCAACTAATACTGCGATAATAACAACGACTAATGATTTACGCATGATTATTATCTCCCTACCCTGATAATGTCATTACGCAGATTATCTGTTCGGTTATAATTCGCGCCCCGACCTGAATTTGAAGGCAGAGTTGGACGAGTAACCCGCAGATCAGAAGCTACCGTATTATCTGATTGCACTGTTCCCTCTTTTTTAACACCAGAAGCATCGCCGCGTAACATCTGCTCTAATGGCAATACCAACAAATTATTGTTGTTATCATTAACAATAACTTTGCGGGTACGACTCAACACTTTTTCCATCGTTTCAATGTACAAACGTTCACGAGTAATCTCAGGCGCCTCTTTATATCTAGGGAGCATTTTGGCAAAACTTGCCACTTCCCCCTGCGCTTCCAATACTACACGAGCTTTATACGCTTTCGCCTCTTCAATGATACGTTGCGCATCACCTTTCGCACGCGGCAAGACTTCGTTCGAATAAGCCTCCGCTTCACGAATAGACTGCTGCTCATTTTCACGGGCAGCAATAACATCGTCAAAGGCAGCCTTAACTTCTTCTGGCGGACGAGCAGCCTGGAAGTTAACATCCAACAAGGTTATTCCCATTCGATACGGAAGAATCGTCTTTTCCAACTCACGCTGAGTGTCATCACGGACAATCATACGGTTTGCCGTCAAAATTTTATCCATCGTATATTTACCAACAACACCACGAACCGCGCTATCCGTTGCCTGACGCAAGCTATTATCAGGACTTGTCACGCTGTAAAGATAAGCGGCAGGATCAGTCACACGATACTGCACGTTCATCTCCACGCGAACAACGCTTTCATCTGATGTCAGCATCACGCCGGCAGTGGCCAATTCACGAACAGATTCCACGTTAACTGGAACAACTTCATCAATGAATGTGGGTTTCCAGTTCAGACCTGGCTGCACAATATGGTTAAATTTACCCAAACGGGTAACAACACCACGTTCTGTTTCTTTAATCGTATAAAAACCGCTAGCGGCCCAGATCACGACGACAGCAACAGCGACAAGGCTAACAATACGCCCGCCAAATTTTGCCCCTTGGTCAGAACCATTACCGCCCTTGTTCCCACCAAAACCCCCGAGTTTACTGCTCAGCTTACGGAACAGATCGTCGAGATCAGATGCCCCACGGTTTCGACCACTTTTGTTCCCGCCGGAATTGCCGCTATTATTGCTGCTCCCCCACGGGTCGCGGTCTTGTCCGTTGTTCCCGGGCTGATTCCACGCCATGTTTTAGCTCCATTCTTTTATGATTGGTTTTTCAGGCCAAGAGCCTCTTATCAACAAGCCGACTCTCAATCACATAAGTTTTCTGATATTCACCTGACAGGCACATCAGACAACATAATCAAACAAATCCTGTTCTTGTTTGCATAGACGGCGCCAGTCAACAATCGGCATTCTCACTTCGATACCAACCTTACCGTCCTCTTCTATCCACTCTTTCTCTATTGCTTGCAGTTGATAGAAGCGGCTGCGTAAACGACCAGCTTCCGGCGGCAAACGCAATTTGTAATGTGCAATTTCACCCGAAAGACGCTCCGTTAACGCTTGTAACAATAACGGGATACCTTCACCAGTTTGCGCAGACAACCAAACTCTAACCGGTAAGTTATCTTCGTTGCGATCAATACGCGGCGTGAAGCTGCCCAGCATATCAATCTTATTCATCACCAACAGCACCGGAATTTGATGCGCTTCAATTTCTTCCAGTACGCTGTCAACAGCAGCAATATTTTCGTCGATGCGACTATCCGCAGCATCAACAATATGCAGCAACAATGTTGCCTGCCGGGTTTCTTGCAATGTCGCTTTAAATGCCGCCACCAGATCATGAGGCAGATGACGAATAAAGCCAACGGTATCAGCCAGTACTACCGTACCAACATCATTAACTTCAATCCGTCGCAACGTTGGGTCCAGCGTAGCGAACAATTGATCAGCCGCATAAACCTCAGCAGCCGTCATGCGATTAAACAAGCTCGACTTACCGGCGTTGGTATATCCCACCAATGAAACCGTCGGTATATCCGCTTTATTTCGCGCTTGGCGCCCCTGTTCACGCTGTCTCTCAACCCGGCTCAGACGACTCAGGATCTGACGGATTTTATCCCGTAATAAACGCCGGTCCGTCTCAAGCTGCGTTTCCCCCGGCCCTCTCAGACCAATCCCACCTTTCTGACGTTCAAGGTGAGTCCATCCCCGGACAAGACGGGTAGAAAGATGACGTAACTGAGCCAACTCTACCTGTAACTTCCCTTCGTGAGTCCGCGCCCGTTGGGCAAAAATATCCAGAATCACGCCGGTGCGGTCGATAACTCGACACTGACAGAGCCGCTCAAGATTGCGTTCCTGTGCAGGGCTGAGCGCATGATTAAACAACACAACATCAGCACCGCTAGCCTGCACCGCCTCAGCAATCTCTTCCGCCTTACCTTCTCCGACAAAATATTTCGGATGAGGGGCTTTCCTACTCCCCGTGACAATTTGCACAGGAACTACACCAGCAGAAGTTACCAGTGATTCAAACTCACTGAGATTATCTGTGTCTTTATCCTGCGAGAAAAAAACATGCACCACAACGGCTTGTTCGCCGCCTTCATAACGTTCAAACAAAGGTGCGACCTCTCAGGCTGAGTATAAACGCTACAGGAAAAAACATAGGTAAAACCCACCTATGTTTTTCTTCATTCTATTACTGCTCTCAAGCTTATTCAGTGCCATTACTTTCCTGTTGTGCTGCCAGAGCAGAAACGCCACCAGAATGATAATTACCTACGCTTGCCCCTACATTCGTATTGCTACTATGATGAGATATTGCGCGAGAAGGTACAACAGTAGAGATGGCATGTTTATAAACCATCTGGCTAACTGTATTCTTCAGTAAAATGACAAACTGGTCAAAAGATTCAATCTGACCCTGCAATTTGATGCCGTTGACCAAATAAATAGAAACCGAGACCTTTTCACGCCGCAATGCGTTCAGGAACGGATCTTGCAAAGATTGCCCCTTAGCCATTCTATATTTTCCTTATTTTGTTGTTTTTAACTAAGAACCTAAAGGTTCGAAAAAATGAACTACTCAAAAATTGCGCTTTGGTACTCATCAATTGTACACAATCAATAAACCTATGCACTAACAACCTGCATAACTGTGCCTAAAGCTTGCTCTGGTTGAGAACTATCCAACCAATGAACCGACTTCCAACCTCTGAGCCAAGTTATTTGGCGCTTTGCCAACTGACGCGTCGCACAAATACCGCGATAAATCATCTCATCGTAGTCAATTTCGCCGGAAAGATAAGACCACATCTGACGATAACCAACACAACGAATAGAAGGTAAATCCACATGCAAATCATGACGAGCATAAAGTGCTTTAACTTCCTCTTCAAATCCTGATTCAAGCATTTGATGAAAACGCTCTTCAATACGTTGATGAAGGAGCTCGCGTTTCACCGGTGCAATAGCAAATTGATGAACATAATAAGGCAGAGATTCTCCTGACAATTTAGTCAATTCAGTGAGAGTCTTACCCGAAATAAGAAAAACTTCCAGTGCCCGCGAAAGCCTCTGTGGATCATTAGGATGAATTCTTAACGCCGCCACAGGATCAATCTGCTGTAATTGCTGATGCAATGCGTCCCATCCCTGCTCTGCCGCTTGTTGTTCTATTTGCGCCCGAATAACGGGATCAGCCGAAGGCAAAGGCGATAAACCTTCAAGTAACGCCTTGAAATAGAGCATCGTTCCTCCAACCAACAGAGGAATACGGCCAGAAGCGGTAACTTCTGCCATTTCCTTCAATGCATCGCGACGGAAATCAGCGGCAGAATAAGGTTGAGAAGGGTCCAGAATATCGATTAAACGATGAGGCGCCAACGCTTGCTCTTCAGTTGTTGGTTTGGCAGTGCCAATATCCATTCCACGATAAATCAGCGCAGAATCAACACTGATCAGTTCCACCGGAAGATGCTGACGTAAAGCGATAGATAAAGCTGTTTTGCCTGAGGCCGTCGGCCCCATAACAAAAATTGCCGTTGGTAGATGTTGAGTTTTCTGATCACTCATGAGTAAGAGATGCCACCACTGCTTGTAAATCAATTAATTGTAATAACCCATCTGGTGGAGATTTTACCAGTTGTGGGCAAAGACGCTCAACATCAGCTAATAACTGTACCGCCTGCGCAACATTCCACGTTTCATATTCACTACCGATATGACGAGCAAGCCAGGTTACAACCTGTTCTGTCGATGCTGATTCCTGTTGTACTAAGTAACCTAGCAACTCAGGAATTAATTTAGGCAGATTTTGTTGACGTAATGGTAACGATACCGCACGTAGTGTCGCTTTTCCATGAGATACGGAAGCTTCAATACCAAAAGAGCCCAATAAGTCACTATAATGATTTAAAGCGTCAGCTTCCTCTTTACTAAGAGCTAGTTTCAGCGGTATCAACAGCGGCTGTGATTTCAGCCCTTGTTCCGTTGGTGTTAACTGTGCTCGCTTTAACCAGCATTCAGCTACCGGCAAAGATAACAACCCAATTCCCAATGGAGATTCAATCAGAGCATAGCACGATGAATAGATGCTCAATACTTTACCAAAACTATGGCTGCTATTTTTAACCTGAACACGAGCAGAAGTCACCTTTTCCGCCATAACCGGAGCGATTCTTGCCGGAAATAATTCTCTTTTTTCTTCAGGTTCAGGTACAGACTGCATCAATTTCTGATACACCTCACCCTGACGTTTCTGATAATGGTCTGCATGATATTGACGATTTTCACTACCGCGAGAGCTGCCTGCACTCCCTTTACTTGGCAAAACCTCTTTTGGTGACGATGTTGCCGCAGGTGTGGCATTACTTTGCCGGGAAAAATGATTTTCCCCTGCTGACGGGCGGTTTTCCGGCTCCCATGCAGGAGCAGGTTCACAGCAAGCCATATCCAATTCAGCGCCTCTTCCGCGCTGTTTTAATACAGCGGTTACACCCTGATAGATAAAATCATGTACCAAACGGGCTTGATGGAAGCGAACTTCATGCTTTGCAGGATGCACATTCACATCTACCTGATGCGGATCAACTTCCAAATATAAAACATAAGCAGGCTGTTGTTCCCCTCGGAGCAAATCTTGATAAGCCTGACGTATAGCATGGTTAATTAAGCGATCACGCATCATACGTCCGTTTACATAACAATATTGAATATCTCCACTCGCTTCAGCATTCATCGGGTCAACAACCCATCCTTTAATCGATAAATCATCGTGCTGCCAGGAAAGAGAAAGTGCCCGTTGCATAAAAGCGGTACCACAAATAGAAGCCAACCGCCGCTCATACTGTGATTCATCTTTCGCTGGCCGGTATTGACGCATTAACTTACCGTTATGATGTAAGTTGATCAATACATCCAGACGCGCCAGTGCAATACGTCTGACAACTTCATCAATATGACCAAATTCCGTTTTTTCTGTTCGCAAAAATTTACGTCGCGCGGGTGTGTTATAAAACAGATCCAACACTTCGACAGTACTGCCTACCGGATGTGCCGCCGGCTTCACCGTCACCGCCATATCCCGCCCTTCCGCGTAGGCTTGCCAAGCTTCATGCTGTTCTTCAGTACGGGAAGTCAATGTCAGACGCGAAACTGAGCTGATACTCGCCAGCGCCTCCCCACGGAATCCCATACTGATAATAGCTTCCAAATCATCAAGTGTGGCAATCTTACTGGTGGCATGACGCGCCAACGCTAGCGCAAGATCTTGATGGTTGATGCCGCAGCCATTATCACGAACACGAATAAGTTTTACTCCACCGCGCTCAATTTCAATATCAATACGGCTAGCGCCAGCATCAAGGCTATTTTCCACCAACTCTTTTACTACTGATGCAGGGCGTTCTACGACTTCGCCAGCCGCAATTTGGTTTGCTAATTGAGGAGGTAGGATCTTGATCGCCATATTTAACCTTTACTTCTTGGCTGTTTTAGGTGCAGCCTGTAATGGATTCGCTAGAAAATAGTTGCGCAATCCCCGATGGATAGCACTTGCCAGCTTATCCTGAAAATCATTGGAACCAAGTAACGCTTCTTCTGCCGAGTTACTGATAAACCCCGTTTCCACTAAAATTGAAGGGATATCCGGTGAACGTAACACACCTAAGCTGGCATGTTCTGGAGAACGTTTATGTAATAAGCCGACTTTACGCAACTCACTTAAAACCTGTACTGCAACGTTATAACCCACCCGTTGAGAGTGGCCGAATTGCAGATCCAGCACCGCTTGGCTTAGATAGGGATCGGCGCCATTTGCCAATGCGTCCCCTGCACCACCCAGTAACTCAGATTGTTTCTCATGCTGTTCAAGCCAATTACCTAATTCACTGTTTGCACGCTTGTTTGACAACACCCAAACAGAAGCTCCACGCGCGCTACGATTAGGAGCAGCATCTGCATGAATAGAAACCAACATATTCGCGTTATGTTTACGCGCAACCTCAGAACGACCAGCAACAGAAATAAAATAGTCTCCGTTACGGGTCAAAACGGGTTTGAACATAGGATCATTACGTAACAATGCTTCAAGTTTACGTGCCACACTGATAGTCACATTCTTTTCTTTTAATCCACGTTGCCCAATCGCACCGGGGTCTTGACCACCATGCCCTGCATCAATAGCGACAACGACTCGCTGACCGCCCTTAGAAGTTGCTTGCAAAGCAACTTGTTTTGTCGTCTGCAATTTGTTGTTAGTAAGTAATGGCTTACTTGTGGCTACTTGTGAGCTCTCCCTAAAAACAGACTTACCAGTCGATACCCCAGAAGCCCGTAGGGTAAAAATCACCCGATATTCACTACCCGACTGCTGTACTATAGAATTGACTTTAACTTTATTATTTAGTTCAAATACAATGCGTTTTTTTTGTCGATCAGGCGCCTGGCTGGAACGGATTTTCCCCACTAAATCCTGCCCCGATAGATTCATGGGTAAGCCAATAATCTTTTCTGGCTGATGGATATCTACCACTAAACGCTCTGGCGAATGCAATGGGAAAAAACTGTAATTAGGGCGATCACCTGAAAAAACCATCGTCACTTTAGATTCATTTATGCTGTTACTGACGTGAATATTGGATAAAGTCGCCGCTGTTACAGTTGTTACCACTAAACTGCTTATCATAATACACAGCCAGCACACTACCATAAAACTGGCTTGCCATTTCTTTATCATTTTTGCGACTAAAAGACGCGTCATGGTCAGGTGATCCCTTATAAATATTTCAAATTATCTAACAGGCTCTCACCATATTTAGACAAAGCAATAAAATGTGCCTGTCGCCCTTCTGGCTGGTAACTCAAATGTAATTCAATATCTGCGCCCGGTAACACACCTTCTCCTTGCTGAGGCCACTCCACCAGACAAATGGCATCTTGATGGAAATAATCACGTATTCCCATAAATTCCAACTCTTCCGGATCTGCCAATCGATAAAGATCGAAATGGTAAACCGACCTCGGTGTTAAAGCATAAGGCTCAACCAAAGTATAAGTTGGGCTTTTTACATGCCCTTTATGACCTAAGGACTGCAAAAAACCGCGGCTAAACGTAGTTTTACCGGCCCCCAAATCACCATATAAATAAATTACACTACCACTATTACAGGCAGCAGCAACCGCGCTTCCAAGAGAAACTGTCGCATCTTCATCTTTAAGTGATAAAACAAGTTCTTTCATCGAATAATATCTGTTGTTTTATTAATTCATCAGCTAAAACGATAACCCTAACACACCTCTATTATCAACATTTAACATTTTCTGCTCAGTTTCATTATCAAACCCACTATTTTTGGCCTGAAACAAATTATGCTACACTGCAACGCCTTGCAGTATAAACCGATTGCTACCATGACAACGCCTCTCGATCTTAATCTTCTGGCCGCCAACATCAAACAATGGGGTCTCTCTCTTGGTTTCCAACAAATCGGTATTTGTGATACTGATTTATCAGTAGAAGAACCAAAACTTCAGGAATGGCTGGATAAACAGTATCACGGGGAGATGACATGGATGAAACGCCACGGCATGATGCGTGCTCGTCCGGATGAACTTTTACCAGGGACATTGCGGGTTATTAGTGTAAGAATGAATTACCTCCCTGCTAAAGCTTCTTTTGCCAGCACGCTAAACGACGCAGAACTCGGTTATATCAGCCGTTATGCTCTGGGAAGAGATTATCACAAACTATTGCGCCAACGTCTTAAGAAACTCGGGGAACAAATCCAGAACTATTGCCACGACTTCGAATATCAGGGAGCTCTTAATTTTCGACCTTTTGTTGATTCAGCACCCATAATGGAACGCCCTCTCGCCGCCAAAGCCGGATTAGGCTGGGTCGGTAAACACTCACTTATCCTTAACAGAGAAGCTGGTTCATGGTTTTTCCTCGGTGAGTTGCTGATTAATCTTCCCCTGCCGATAGATCTTCCACAAGAAGAACAATGTGGACGCTGTGTCGCCTGCATGACAACCTGCCCAACCGGTGCAATTATCGCCCCTTATACTATTGATGCCCGCCGTTGTATTTCCTACCTCACAATCGAATTAGAAGGCATTATTCCTGAGGAATTTCGTCCACTGATGGGAAATCGTATTTACGGTTGTGATGACTGCCAGACTATTTGTCCTTGGAATCGCTTTTCCCAATTGACAGATGAAGATGATTTCAGCCCTCGTGCAACATTACATACACCAAAGCTATTGGATTTATTCAATTGGAATGAAGAGAAATTCCTACGAATAACGGAAGGTTCTGCAATTCGCCGTATCGGCTATTTACGCTGGCTACGCAATATTACTGTTGCTTTAGGAAACGCCCCCTATCAGTACAATATCGTTCTGGCTCTGCAACAGAAACTCGGATTAAACACTATGCTAGATGAACATATTCATTGGGCTATTGAACAGCAAATCATTCGCCGCAAAACGAACACTATTAATGTACAAACATCACAACAGAAACGACTTATTAGAGCGATAACCAAAGGCTTGCCCAGAGATGCTTAATTATTAGCCATCTCTATAACGTATACAAAGATTCAGATAATTTTCCTGTGAATAAAATAAAAACCCCTTGTTGATCAATGCTCAGAAAAAGCGCAAGTGATCAATGTGACATTTCTTAATAAAGGGTCATTCCGAAAAACTATCAACAAGTTACAAAATAAATACTCATTTTATAACATTTAAAATCAGAAAAATTCAGACGCAACAGCCTGTGGATAAGTCTGTGTGATAATTTTAAAGCATCGTACTTATTTACTGAGAAACCAGCTTCCGAGCTGTGGATAAAAAATAGAGAACTGTACTATGGGGATATAATCCAAAAATCAAATCTAAAGTAAGCGAGCACAACTATTGAGGAAGAAACTTGGAGCGGGAGATAAATCCTTTGAATATCAGCTAATTCATTGATTCAACAGATATTTTTCCCATGCCTCATTGACGAAAGGAGTGCATTATGTACTACCTCAAAACGTTTGGCAAGCAGAAGTTGAAAAAATATTTTGCAATTAAAGAATAATACTTTCTTTACCCCCTATAAATACCACACGATGAACTAAATACAACCAGAATACAGCCTACCAATATTAAGAAAGACAAAAAATCCACAACCAAACAATACCCCTTTAGGCATAAACATCACACAATATCGGTAAAGCCAACGCACAGATTCAGACATTCAGCCAAAGCCTTCGCTTGATCCACTGTTATTCCAGTGAGATTCTTTTTACTTGATCAAGGAGGATCTAAACAACCATGAGGAATCAATAAGCAAGCAATTTTCATGTGCGCCAATCATATTGAATGTCGCACCGCTATTGCATGCAGATAACAGTAAGATAACTAACTAGCAATGAGGATCGAAGAATGAAAAGATTTACCAAAATTGCAGTAGGTTTTCTCGCGTTAACCACGGCTCAGCTCGCCTTTGCCGCTACCAGCACTTGGTCACAAACGAACCGTGCCCCAAATGTTTATGCTGCCGGCTTTACCAACTCAAATTTCTTTACTACGCCCTCTTCGGTACCGACAAGGGCAACTATCACGACAGTATCTTGGAATATCGGTTTATATAGCAATGGTGCGACAACTCAGACTTTCAACGTTTGTTACACCCCACGATATTCATCCAACCCATCGCAATGCCTGGATGTCTCCGGCGCCCTAAATAGCACTACAAATGCCTTTAGCGGCCATGATGCCAAAGGTTCCTTTAGGATTAGCGGGATTCTCAACGGAGGTACTTACCCCGTTTACCCGTCCCATTACAATATGATCAAAGTTGATTATCAGTATTAAGCAACCCGACCTGAAGCCTCATGGCTTCGGGTCATTGACAAGAAAATAGCGCTAGATCATTCACTGACAAGCTCCCTGGAAGCCTGGGAAATAGCCGAATTCACCATGCGAAATTTTTTAGTCGCCAATGCGATAAATGCTTTAGTAGCTGGTGACGATTGACGTTCATCAAACACAGCCAACCCGACATGCCGTTTCACTTTTGGATTCAGCGCTTTCTTAACATAGTGAACATCGCGAGCCATCGGCAGAGATGACTCGGCAACAATTGTCACCGCATCACCACGTTCAACCGCGGCCAAAGTACTTAACAATTGCGACGTCCGATAACGAATATTAGGTTGCAACCTCGCTGATAAGAAAAGCCGGGAAACCAGTTCAGCCGATCCAGCTTCCGTCAAGGCGAATGGTCCAACACACAAATCTTTCAACGTCACCGTATCCTGCAATATCAAAGGATGATCTACCGGCAACAAAGCCACCATTTGGTCTTCAAGAATCGGATAAGTGTCGAATTGATCTTCCGGCAGGGTCACGAATCCCACATCCACTCGTCTATCCATAAGCCACTGTACAACCTGTCTGTCCGGTCCCTCATCAATATGGACCTCAATACCGGGGTAAAGCCTGCGATAATCGGCCAGTACCGTTGGCAACAGCCACAAGGATGAAGTCGGGCCAAATGAGCCGATTCGCAGCGTACCTCGTTTCATTCCCCGTGCATCCGCTGCTTCTTGCCGCATGGTTTCAGCCAGACCAAGAATAGCTTGGGCTTTTTGCAGCAGACTTTCTCCTATATCTGTCAGTTCAACAACTCCTTGATGCCGATGCAGTAGCTCTACACCAAGCTCCTGTTCAAGGAGTCTGATGGCATGGGAAACCCCAGACTGAGAGATCTTGAGCTGGGCCGCAGCTAAGGTAAAGCCCTTTCGTTCGGCAACAACAGCAAAAATTTCGAGCTGAGTTAAAGTCATTATCTCCCCCTTGAGTAATCACTCATTTCCGCATGATCATACATCTGAATAAGTATATGCAATGCGGATATAAAACAATAGGCAAGGCATGCTCGCCAAGCGCTCAACAGGATTTAGACGCCGTAGGATTCTTGTGGCAGCTCAGGCTCAAATCTGCTGACACTAACTTCCAACCGATATGGGAACATCTTGCCCTCCTTTGGACAGGCAGCATCAGCACATCCACCTCTCACTTTCACAAAATACATGCAGCGCTTGCTTTTTCTGCAACAAATCAGTCTTTTCTTATTGAAAAGTTGATCGCAGAAAGTGATGGATTTGGCATCGAACCAGATACACATTCCACAGGGATAGACGTCCTTAAAGCGATCTTACTATTCACATCTAGACACTACGAAGAGTGTTTAAGCAAACTCCGTCTCAACTATGAGAAATGGTCATTATTGGGAGGTAGCCGCGCTCAACGTGAAATATTGGAACAAACTATGGAATACGCTGCCTTGAAAGCATCTTCCACCCTATAAATTGCGATATTAATAAACATGAAAAGCAACCACGCATCAACGCAACCGGTCAACAACTACTCAACCTATATCAAGCTGTCTCTTGTAGCTATCATCTGGGGCGGGACATTTGTTGCAGGTCGATACATTTCTGTCGAGACACCTCCCTTGTTATCAGCAAGCCTCAGATTCATCCTGGCGGGCATGACGCTAATTGTCTTCCTCGTTTTATCAGGAAAAATGTTCGTCAAGATTAATCTGTCTCAACTATTGAAAATCATCGGACTTGGCCTCTGCGGAATATACGCCTACAACCTTTTCTTCTTTTATAGCCTGCATCACACAACCGCATCCAGAGAGCTTCGCTTATCGTGGCGCTGAATCCAGCAATCATGGCGATTTTTTCATATTTCTTTTATAAAGAAAGGCAATCGCCATTGAAAATACTGGGAATCATTCTTTGTCTGTTTGGTGCAATGATTGTGATTTTCAGCAAAACACCGCAACTGACCGTGGGAGAAGAAGGTAACTGGTTGGGTGATACGCTGATTTTTGGCTGCGTTTTAAGCTGGGTTGCTTATAGCGTCTTCTGCAAGAACATTGTGAACCAAATCGGCCCGCTACATACCGTTACATACTCCATCCTGGCAGGCGCTATCATGCTGACAACAACGGCTATTTCCACCGGGCAAATGAGTTTATCTGCAATACATGCATTATCTATGACTGATCTCTACAGCTTACTTTATCTCGGCGCAATCGGTTCAGCAGTGGCCTATATCTGGTATTACGACGGAATCCAAAAAATTGGCTCCACTCGCTCTGGCGTATTCATCGCGCTTAACCCTTTGACCGCTGTATTGCTCGGCACAGTACTATTAGCAGTACTATTAGCAGTACTATTAGATGAGAGATTAACATTCCCAATGTTCATTGGAGGCGCTTTCATAATCGGAGGTATCCTGATCTGCAACAAGAGAGCAACCGGTAAAAAACTTATTCCACACGAATCTAAACCTGGGATCAACCATATGATGAAAACAAAGAGTTACAGGAGATAAACCAGAAATTTCCCCTTATCGACGCTTTGGTACAGAACAGAAGCGTCGATTTTACAGAGACCTGATGGAAAGCCTGATTTTTGGACTTAAAAACCGTGAATGTAAGAAATTTCAATGGATATTTGCATATCAAAAATGGGAGTGGAGAAATGCAACTCACAAACCATCTCTAACAAGCAAAAAAATAATAATTTTTCATTACCTCATGCCAATAGACTTGCTTGTTCTACTTTTACAAAATCGGCATTTGCTTAATTTGCTCAGTCATTTTACAATCAATTTATTGACTTTTTATAGTCTATATTTAGTCTTTTTTGATGTGAGGGATTCTATGCGTTATTCAGAACAAATTAAACCTATCAGCTACCTTAAAGCCAATGCAGCTACGGTGATGACGACACTCTCTGAGTCCCGCTCACCGATGATTATTACACAAAATGGCGAAGCAAAAGCGGTGATCCAGGATATTGCTTCTTATGAACAGATTCAGGAAACTATGGCGTTGTTAAAGATTTTAGCTTTAGGACAACAGCAGGTTAAAGCGGGCGAAATCACTCCGGTAAAGGATGTGGTTCAACGTTTAAAGAATAAAAGAAAGTTTTCCTAATGCCATATCAGGTGGTACTGACTAAAGATGCCGAGGCGGATTTAGAGGATATCTACGATTACATTGTCGAAAATGACAGTTCAGGGAAAGCCGATTATGTATTGGATCAGTTGCTGAAAACAGCAAACAACTTGGCTAACTTTCCTGAAAAAGGCAATTATCCCAAGGAGTTGCAGGAGCTAGGGCTCCGCGATTTTCGCCAAACATTTTTTAAATCTTATCGGGTCATTTATCAGCTCATTGGTCAACAGGTGGTGATTTTTGTAATTGCCGATGGTCGTGGGGATATGCAAACCCTGCTTATGCGCCGGTTGCTGAGTGGTTAGATTTTCCCTGTATGTATTACGTTATCAAACAATGGATATGAAACTCACAAGTTAAATACAAAAAATTTACCAATAACCCAGACGATGTTTACAACATCATGCAACATGTTTATCACGTGAAAATAAGACTGGCAAAGGAGAAGGATATTTAGGTTATCGACATGATAAGGAAGACTTGGAGCGGGAAACGAGACTCGAACTCGCGACCCCGACCTTGGCAAGGTCGTGCTCTACCAACTGAGCTATTCCCGCATTACTGACTGGTGATAACCTTAGGTAACATATTACCTAAGAAACCAATTGTGAATCTAAACTTGGAGCGGGAAACGAGACTCGAACTCGCGACCCCAACCTTGGCAAGGTTGTGCTCTACCAACTGAGCTATTCCCGCGTCACTAACTGGCTAGTGATAACCAAAAATAACATACTGATTCCAAACGCAAATTTGGAGCGGGAAACGAGACTCGAACTCGCGACCCCGACCTTGGCAAGGTCGTGCTCTACCAACTGAGCTATTCCCGCATATCTTTTAGTATGCCATCCATACCTTATGAAATTCTTCATCGGTATGGGGAGCGCATTATACGAAAAATCGTTGCGCCCGCAAGCCCTTCAACGCAAAAAAACAAACTTTCCGGTCAAATGACGATTTAAACGCCAGTTCAGGTTAACTAATCGTCACACCGAGCTTACGTTACCATACCAACAGAAAAACTCACAGTTGAATAAAATGTTCCCGATAATGGGCTAACTCAGCAACTGATTCACGGATATCATCCAGCGCCTGATGAGTATTCTGTTTCTTAAATCCAGCAAGGATTTCCGGCTTCCAGCGACGGGCTAATTCCTTAAGTGTGCTGACATCCAAGTAACGGTAATGAAAATAAGCCTCCAATTCTGGCATATAGCGGAACAAGAAACGCCGATCCTGACTGACACTATTACCACAAATAGGAGAAGCGCCTGCCGGAACCCACTTTTCCAAAAATTCAATCGTCGCCTTCTCTGCCTCGCGATCATCAATTTTACTTGCTTTAACACGTTCAACCAACCCACTACCCGTATGGGTGCGCACATTCCATTTATCCATCAGAGCAAGTTGTTCATCAGACTGATGAACCGCAATGACTGGCCCTTCAGCCAGGATATTCAAATTTGCATCAGTGACAATTGTCGCAATTTCAATAATGCGATCTCGCTCTGGGTCTAAACCGGTCATTTCTAGATCTATCCAGATAAGATTGTGCTCACTTTTTGACATGTTATATCCTAGATTGGGGAGAGAGTTCTTATTAATGGTGTATCATAGCGCTTTTAAGCAATAACAGCGATAAGAGTGGAACAAGTGAGGTTCGGTGTCTAAGCATAAACTATCCAAAGGCCAGCAACGGCGAGTACAGGCAAATCATCAACGTAGGTTGAAAAAACAGGATAATAAACCTGAAATGGATGATAGCCAATTAGGTGAACCTCAGGAAGGGCTTGTTATCAGCCGTTTCGGCCAACATGCTGATGTCGAGGCAGCAGACGGTTCTATACAACGCTGTAATATTCGCAGAACTATCCGTTCATTGGTAACGGGTGATCGGGTGGTATGGCGTCCTTCGTTGCAAACACAAACTGATGTTAAAGTGAATGGTATTGTTGAAGCCGTTCACGAACGTACTTCCGTACTCACGCGGCCTGACTATTATGATGGCATTAAACCTATCGCCGCCAATATCGACCAGATAGTGATTGTGTCAGCCATTCTTCCTGAACTGTCACTCAATATTATTGATCGTTACCTTGTTGCCTGTGAAACACTGGGCATTGAGCCATTAATTGTACTGAATAAAATTGATCTACTGGACGAAGAAAGCCGTGAATGGGTCAACGAAATCATGTCCACATACCACAACATTGGTTACAGAGTATTGAAGCTATCAAGTCATACTGGCGAAGGTATGGCTGAATTAATAAAGATGCTCGCAGGCAGAATCACTATTTTCGCCGGCCAATCTGGTGTGGGTAAATCAAGTTTACTCAATACACTCCTGCCAGAAGATGAAGAAGAGATTCTGGTCAATCAGGTTTCAGATGTTTCCGGTTTAGGTCAGCACACCACCACGGCATCCCGCCTTTATCATTTCCCACATGGCGGTGATGTTATTGACTCTCCCGGTGTTCGGGAGTTTGGTCTGTGGCATTTAACACCGGAGCAGATAACTCAGGGTTTTATCGAATTCCGTGATTATCTGGGGGGTTGTAAATTCCGTGATTGTAAACATCGGGACGATCCAGAGTGTGCGTTACGGAAAGCAGTGGAAAATAATGAAATAACTCAAGAACGTTTCGAGAATTATCACCGCATTCTCGACAGCATGGCTCAAATTAAACCACGCAAGAACTTTGCAGATAGCGATAGCTAACTGACATTAAATGAAAGGATGGGTACAATAACCCCCTTTTGTCTAATTTCGCCAATAGAATCCAAGAGGTTGACGTGCTGGATAACATTAAAATCAGGTTGCAATATTTACTGCCTAAACAGGGGATAACTCATTTGGCAGGCTGGTTTGCTAACAAAAAAGCTGGCTGGTTGACTCAACTGGCAATCAAGACATTTGCCCGTGTTTATAAAGTGGATATGAATGAAGCGAAATCATCTGAATTTTCAGCATATACGACATTTAACGAATTCTTCATCCGTCCACTAAAAGATGATATTCGTCCAATCGTCAGCAATGAACACCAATTAGCGCTACCTGCTGATGGTACTATCAGCCAGTTGGGCAATATCCGAACCTACCAAATCCTTCAAGCCAAAGGGCATCACTACACGCTTGAAGCCTTACTTGCCGGCAACCATCAGTTGGCAGAGATATTCCGTGATGGGCAGTTTGTAACGACTTACTTATCACCTAAAGATTATCACCGCGTACATATGCCTTGTGATGGATTACTGAAAGAGATGATCTATGTCCCAGGCGATCTGTTCTCTGTCAATCCATTGACTGCCGCCAACGTGCCAAATCTGTTTGCTCGGAACGAAAGAGTCATCTGTCTGTTTGAGACTCAATTTGGGCCAATGATACAGATTCTGGTTGGTGCAACTATCGTCGGCAGTATTGAAATGTCTTGGTGTGGTACGGTTACACCACCACGGGAAGGCATTATCAAACGTTGGACTTACCCCGAAGCCGGTGCAATTGGTGCAATTTCTTTCAAAAAAGGTGAAGAAATGGGGCGTTTCAAATTGGGTTCTACTGTTATTAACCTGTTTGCATCAAACCAGATACAGTTAGCCGAGCACTTGAGCAGTGGCTCCACAACCCGCATGGGTGAACTGTTAGCCCAGGCTATCATGCCTGACGAATCCACTGACAACATAAGCTAATCCCTTTCCAAAGAGAGCCCTTTATCGTGCGCCTGATTATCAGCTTATTGCTTAGCCTGCTCTTTATTAATCCGGTTCTTGCTGCAATTTCACTTGATGAAAATCAGCTTAAACAAGAGCTGAAACAAATTGAATCCAGCAAAAATCCGCAAGATGCAGAAGTTGCTCAGGCGCTGCAAGGGGCGCTCAATTGGATCGCCGATACAAAATCCGCCAATGACAGAACGCAGAAATACCAAACTGCCATTGATGATTTCCCTCAAATAACCAAAGAACTTCGTCAAAAATTACTTACTGAAAGTGATACTCCCCGTCCAATTCCTGCTAACCAACCCATTGCAAACATTGAGCAACAGATCATTCAGGTCAGCAGTCGGTTGTTAGAACAAGGGGGGCAATTACAGCAAGAGCAGGACAAAGGGCGGGAAATCAGCGACTCTCTCGTACTATTACCGCAACAACAATCAGAAGCGCGACGCCTGCTAACTGATGCATCCTCTCGCTTGCAATCATTAGGAACACCATCCACCCCATTAGCAGAAGCTCAATTTGCCTTAGCTCAAGCCGAAGTCAATGCGCACAAAGCAACAGTCAATGAACTTGAAATAGCTCAACTTTCCGCTAACAATCGGCAGGAAATTTCCCGCATGCGGGTTGAACTGTTCAAAAAACGATATCATCGACTTGATCTTGAGCTGCAACAACTTCGCAGCCAACTTAATGCGCAACGTCAGCAAAAAGCAGAATTAGCCCTAGAACATACCGAGATGCTGGCGGAACAGAGTGATCAGCTACCAAAATTTCTGCTTGATGAATTACAACTGAACCGGAATTTATCTCAGGAATTAAATCAGCAAGCGCAACGAATGAATATCATCGGCTCAAAGCAACGACAAGCCGCCAGTGATATCATTCAAGTCCGACAGGCATTGAATACCATTCGTGAACAGGCACAATGGCTCGGTGGCTCCACAACGCTTGGAGAAGCGCTCCAAACTCAGCTTGCCCGTTTGCCTGACATGTCTAAACCACAGCAACTTGATCGGAATATTGTCAAATTCAGGGTCGATCGCCTGAAATACGAAGACATGCTGGATCAGTTACAAAAAGACACAAAACCCGTACAAAAAAGTAACGTAGCGTTAACTGCTGAGCAAGAGCGGATTTATGATTCTCTTACCCGCACCCGCAAAGAATTACTCAATTCATTATTATCTGGTTATGACAGTGAAATCCTTGAATTAACCAAACTGAAAGTCGCTACCAGCCAGCTAAATGATGCGCTAACCGAAGTTAAAGAGGCTACACACCGTTATCTATTTTGGGTTGCGGATGTCAATCCTGTTTCGCTCGATTACCCAATCAGTGTTGTGCAGGATCTAACCCGTCTGTTATCGCTGGATACTTTTTCTCAGCTAAGCGGCGCCCTGATAGTCATGCTAACCACTCAAGATACGCTGCTGTACTTATTTGGCACGCTATTCCTGGTTATATTCAGCATCGGCTCTCTGCGCCATTATTACGCATTCCTTGAACGCGCGAGTAATCGTATCGGCAAAGTCACCCATGATCACTTTTCCCTCACTTTACGTACCGTATTCTGGTCGGTTGTGGTCGCATTACCTTTGCCGATGCTTTGGTCCGCAATTGGCTATGGGCTGCAAAGCGCCTGGCAATATCCTATGGCGACGGCTATTGGTTATGGCGTCAGTGCTACGACGCCCGTTCTATGGATCTTCATGCTGAGCGCCACTTTCGCCCATCCAAATGGATTATTCATTGCCCATTTTCGCTGGCCGGAAGAACGAGTTAAACGAGCTTTACGATTTTACCAACTATCTATCTTTGCCATTGTGCCATTGGTAATGGCATTGATAACGTTTGAACATTACAGCGATCGAGAATTTGCTTCCACACTTGGCAGGCTTTGCTTCCTAATCCTGTGTATCTCCTTAAGCCTGATCACTAACAGCCTGAAACGGGCAAGAGTCCCGCTCTATCTAGATAAAAATGGTTCCGGAGAAAATGTTATCAATACCGCTCTCTGGTGGATTTTACTCTCTGCGCCGATAGTCGCAGCGCTAGCTTGCATACTGGGGTATTTCAGCACATCACAAGCACTGCTTGGGCGTCTGGAGACTTCCGTTGCTATCTGGTTCTTCCTGCTGGTTATTTACCATATTATCCGTCGTTGGATGTTGATTCAGAGACGCCGGATCGCCTTTGACCGGGCCAAACAACGGCGAGCAGAAATTCTGGCTCAACGCGCCAAAAGCGAGGACGATTCAACCGGTTCAAGCAGTATCGAAGGTTCCATTGAAGTTGAGGAGCCTATTATTGATCTGGATGCAATCAGTGCTCAATCACTAGGATTAGTCCGTTCAATTCTAACCTTGCTTGCCTTAGTTTCACTCATTTGGCTCTGGTCAGAACTTCATTCCGCTTTCTCATTTCTAGAAAATATCCGACTGTGGGACGTCACCACCACAATAAATAATGTAGAAACTGTTCAACCTATCACCGTAGGTTCTGTCTTGATTGCTATCTTGGTGATTATTATCACCACTCAACTGGTGCGTAACCTACCCGCATTGCTTGAATTGGCCTTACTACAGCATTTGGAACTTACACCTGGTACCGGCTTCGCCATCACCACACTCACCAAATACACCATTACTTTGATTGGTGGTTTAGTCGGTTTCTCGCTGATTGGTATTGAATGGTCAAAATTGCAATGGCTTGTTGCCGCGTTAGGGGTTGGACTAGGTTTTGGCTTACAGGAGATCTTCGCCAACATCGTTTCTGGCTTGATGATCTTGTTCGAAAAACCGATCCGTATCGGCGATACCGTGACTATCCGCAACCTGACCGGTAGCATCACCAAGATCAATACACGAGCAACAACCCTTTCAGACTGGGACAGAAAAGAGATCATTGTTCCTAACAAAGCCTTTATTACTGAGCAGTTTATTAACTGGTCATTATCTGACACTATCACTCGTGTTGTACTGACAATTCCTGCGCCGGCAGAAGCTAGTTGTGAAGAAGTCACCCAAATCCTATTAACCGCCGCTAAACGCAGCGCTCTGATCCTTGATAACCCGGCGCCGGAAGCTTATCTGGTTGATCTTCAACATGGCATTCAAATATTTGAATTACGTATTTATGCTGCTGAAATGGGGCATCGCATGCCTGTTCGTCATGAAGTCCATCAGCTTATTTTGCAAGGATTCCGCGAACACGGCATTACTCTGCCATTCCCACCATTTCAAGCAAGTATTGATGTTATTGGTCGGAATATTCGCAGCGCGACGACCAATATGTCAGGCCGTAATCCACCACGTCAACCGGGTAGT
Organism: Photorhabdus aballayi; assembly: GCF_026153155.1. Lineage (NCBI taxonomy): Bacteria > Pseudomonadati > Pseudomonadota > Gammaproteobacteria > Enterobacterales > Morganellaceae > Photorhabdus > Photorhabdus aballayi. Next base: position 153,409 of record NZ_JAPFCD010000005.1, read on the forward strand.
TTGTAAAAAGATAATGAAGCACTGAACATCCGTACTTGAATCAACTAGCCCTATTTCAGGCAGAAAATGGCCTTTTATCACCATCTTATGCTTGAAATAGGCTTTGCGAAGCAATCAATGTCGCGCCACAAGAGGTTTTCATTCCCTCCAGTGCGTACATTTGTCCATTGGAGCTGATTATTTTAGAAGTCCCTTCCACAATAGTTTGATTGCCACCACATTTTGGACAGGATACAGCATCTCCAACCCGAGCCGCTTTCTTCCCTAACACATCAAGGCCTTGATCACCTGCTAACACCTTGCCGCCATGCGAAGTCGAATCACCAACTAAAATAATAGGACGTGACATATTTCCCTCCATCAACTAATGACTTAAATATTAATTTCAGCTTCCAACATATGGCTATCATGACGCCATAATTTGATTAAAGAAAACTTATCTAAATAAAACTCATTGAAATAAATTACATAATTATGTTAATCGAACACCTAAAAAATTTACATCATTAACTGTTTGAAACAAAAAATTACACATAATTAAATTATCAACCTTGATATCCATCAGCTCAAAATATAAATTTACATTAATATTTGATCGGAAAAAAGACAAAGGTAGATATGAAAAATTTTGAGGACTTCTATAGGGAAGCGCTTTCACAAATTAAAGCATGATATGCACAACGCCGCACAGGAACACCCACACCTGGCTCCATTTACCCCTGAATCTGGCGACCCGGATGTTCTCCGAGTACTGGAAGGCTTTGCGTTTATAGCTGCCGGTCTTCAGCAGAAAATTGATGATGGTTTCCCGGAAGTCATCAACCCTCTTTTGCGAAAGGTATGGCCGATACCTTTACATCCGATCCCTTCAACCAGCATTGTCCAGTTAGATATTCAACCGGGCAGCATGACTGAAACTACAAACATTGCCAAAGGCAGTGAAATTTCTGCCATACAACATAAACAATCAATTACGTTCAGAACCACCCAAGATATCAGTATTGAACCAATTACCTTGATCCATAAGACGCTGACACACAGCCAAGACAAAAGCCTGATATCACTGACCTTCCAATATCATGGGCCAACTACCAAATGGAAGACAGGGCAAGTCACGCTTTTTCTGGGAGAAGATCAAAAATTGGCGTCTTTACTGACGAAATACATCGATCAATCACTGAATAACACTTATCTGAAAACATCCCTTGAAGAGAAGGAGATGTGGCTGTCTATTGAGAGCGCTCCCCGCCAGAAGGAAAATTTGGTACTGCCGAGACCACACGACTATTTCTGGCCGTTGCAGGTGTTATACGAATACCTCTATCTGCCACATGTTAATGACTTTATGTCATTTGACTTATCGGAGGAGATCGCTGAACTCCCTTTGGGAGAAGATAAGCAATTTACCATTATTTTAGAATTCGACTGTAACATTCCCATAGAGGATATTACACCCGCATTTATCCCCCACTGCGTACCCGTTATCAACCTAGTTCCGACAAAAACAAAACCGATTGCATTTGAAAAGGACAAATCGCTTTATGTATTAGAAGCAGATGAAATCTTTAGTATTGACAAAGTTAAACTCCAATCTGAACCAGAGGAAACATCCGACGGATCTGACCACTGCGTTCCTCTTATCGATAGCGCACAACTGGCAGCCTGCCATTTTGCCGAACCCAGTGACAAGATATTGCTTTTTAACTATATACGGGAACAATCGCCATTTGGTGGAAGTCAAATTAATCTCACGTTTCATGATCATCAGGCAAAACCCATAACAGAGCACCACTATCGCGACTTTTACTGCCAATATCACCGATTTCATGCGCAAGCACGTACATTGGGCATCGGGGAAATTTGTATACCAAGCGAGCAGATACCCAGCCATATTCAAGCCAAGAATATCGTGCCGGCGTCAAAAGATTTTCCTGCCGTAGTAAACAGTCATCAACATTGGCCGATACTATCCTTATTGTCGATTGGGCCATTTTTTCTCAGTTACATTGATACCGTCAGATCTCTGGTGAAACAACTTGATACCTTCGCGCATCTGGACGCCCCGCGTAGCCGGCATATTCAGCGCATGGCCGATGGTCTCAGTAAAATCCACATTGTTCCATTCTACCATATGGGTGACGGTGTTCCCGTGAGAGCCCAGAGAATCACGCTTCGCATGACGTCAGCAAATTACCGACATGAAGGAGAAATGTATGCGTTCGCTAAGACATTACACACCGCTTTCTCCCTCTGTCTGGTGGAAACAAGCCTTCACCAATTAATTGCCATCAACGACGACACCGGCGAATGCTGGGAATTTTACAATATGCCTGGGCATCAGAAGATCATGTAATGTATTGAGGAAAAATTATGAAAACTGGACTCCGCTTTGCCTGCACTATCGGCAGCCTAGAAGCCAAAACTTTTGCCGTGGTTGATTTTACGTTAGATGAAGCGCTTTCATCGTTATTTACCCTGTCTCTGACGTTAGCGGCACCTCGTTCAGATATTGATACCGATACCCTCCTGCTCCAAACTGCGCGGTTCACCGTCACCCGTGACGATATTCTGCAACGCGAAGTGACAGGATTGGTTGAAAGCGCGGTTGTTGGAACCACAAACCGGCATCAAACCCAGTATCACCTGACAGTCAGGCCAGAAATGTGGCTTCTGACACTCGATCAGGACAGCCGTATTTATCACCAAATTAGCATTCCCGATATTTTACAAAGCCTCCTGAAACAGAAGCAACTCCGGGCCAATATACATTTGAATAACCCACATTCAACGCGGGAATATGTCACCATGAAAAGGGAATCATCCTATGATTTCTTTACTCGCCTGGCGGCTGAAGAGGGGATGTTCTTCTGGTTCGCCGATGACGGGCTCCATCTGAGTGATAGCCACCTGAACATGAGAGCGCCGGATACACTGATCTACAACCCGGACATTACCAGCGCAGTAGAAGAAAATGTTATCTACAAATGGCTGTTTGGCTCCCACATGCGCCCTGAATCCACCACCCAAAAAGACAGAAATTACCACAATCCCAATTACGCTTTACGACACAATGCAACAGATTTTGCGGCAGAAAACGACACACTATTTCATATTTTCGAAAGTTACGGGCGTTTTCAGAAAGACAAAGAGGCCATTCCGTTTACCCAGTACCGGCTGGAAGCCCTGCGTGCTGACAGCAAATCAGGGATAGCGAACAGTAATTGTATCCGATTAATGCCGGGCAGAATCTTCACATTAACCAACCACCCGATTGACGCCATGAATGACCGCTGGCAAGTCATCTCTTCCCAACATACAGGGCATGTCCCTGCGGTTTTAGGCGACGGCGGAACCGGCACTACCCTGAATTCACAAACCCGGTTTATACCAGGCCGCAACGATTGGCGTCCGCCATACCGCTATAAACCACTGGCTGACGGCGATGAAATCGCAACAGTTGTCGGACCGGGCACTGAGGAAATTTACGTCAATAAAGATGGGGCGGTTCGCGTTCACTTTCACTGGAACCGTTATGACGCGCCTGACGACCGGGCTTCTTGCTGGGTGCGGGTTGCACAAGGGTGGAATGGCAACGGATTTGGTTTTCTGGCAACGCCGCGAGTCGGTCAGGAAGTCATTATCTCCTATCTCAACGGCGATATTGACCGGCCTATTATCACCGGATGCACTTACAACGGCCTTAACCGCCCGCCGCTGAATTTACCCGCAGAAAAGACGCGCACCACGTTCAGAACCAAAACACATAAAGGTAATGGTTTTAACGAACTGCGTTTTGAGGATGAAAAAGAGCGGGAAGAGATTTATATCCACGCTCAACGTAACCAACTGATCCAAATTAACCACGATAAGACACAACAAATAGAGCACGACGAAAGCCACACAGTCATGAATGATCGTCGGCATAAAATCGGCAATGATGAATTTATCCGCATCATGAATGAACAACACATTCAAGTGGATAAAAATCAGTTCGAAACCATTGAGAAAGACAAAGTTACGCGGATCAACAATAGCTGGAAGGAAGAGATCTACGCTTCCCATTTCCAACAAATTGGTGAAAACAAACAGAGTGATATCAAAGGCAATTACCAGATAAATGTCGTTAAAGGCATTCACTCACACACCAAAATACATACCCTGCAAGCCAGTGATACCGTGATCCTAAGAGGTAAGGCAGGAAGTATCACGCTGGATGCTCAAGGCATCACACTAAACGGCAATATCTTTTTGAAAGGCCCAGTGGTAGTGCAAGGTGGCAGCGCTGGTACCGTACCAACATTGACCGGCGCAGCCAATGAAGGACAGCCCATTGCTCAGGATTGCAGAGGAAAAGCTGATGCACAAAAGGAAACATCAGAGTGAAAACGCTATCTTCGTTTGATCTAGCTCACTACTGGGTTGCCACTTGCACCTACCAAGCGATAGGCAATGAAAAACATCCTGCCGGACAATATTCAGCCAAAGCATTAATCCATGCTCCGACTGAATATGAGGCATTTACAAATCTATGCAACTACGTGATCGGTTTTGGAATAACAAACGGCCAATACCAAGACATCATTGCCTTACAAACTTACCTGATGGAAAGCGCTCACCCCGAATTACGGTTAATACGCCATATCCGACAGATAAGTGATCAGCAGCCCGTCATACTGGTACAACGGGAAAATATTGACTCTCCGCGGCCAGCCATTCGTGGCGATTTGATATTGACGCCAACCACTGATACGCCGGTTTATGAAGATAATGAACATCTCTACGCGGTCATTGACGCGGCAGTATATCAACAGGCAGGACGATTTATCATTCCTGATCTGTCCGCTTCCTCTTTACATTGGCAAGGACTGTTTCAGGGAGAAACTCAAGTTTCACTGGAAGATAGCGCCCCTTATCTGGTTGAACTGTATAAAGACAGTAGTAATCAGCCAGAATTACAGCGATACATTATGAATGCCGATAACCGGGCAGAGTTGAGCGTGTTTATCCAAAGCGAACAACCTTTTGAAACAGTGTTAAATCATCTTCGTAAGTTCACCTATTTAAAAAATGAGCTGACTCAAGAGTGGGCATTTTTCCGTTTCTATCATCCCAACACACTGACGACTCTGCTTAATACTCTATCCGACGGGCCATTAGCCCATTTTATGCAGGGGATCAATTCAATATGGTTCTATGGTGATAAACCCAATACCCGCCACATTATCACCATCACGGAAAACATTCGGCAGGCAAAACCTGCGCCTGTTACGCTCAATCACCAATTGTGTGAACTGTTTGAGCAACAAACGCAACAACGCTTCACACTTAAAACCATTGATTTTATTCATAAAAATATAGCTGAACGCTGTCAGGTGAATAAAAACACCCTATCTGCTTTTGTTTTGCAGCAGACTAATCAGGCTTATCTGCAAGGACTGACGCAGCAGAGAGCCATATTCTATTATGTTACCGCCAAGTGTTTAATGCCAAACGATGAAGTTCACTGGCAACAACTTTGGGACTCAGCTTATCTACAAACAAAAAATCAGGAAAAACGGGCCTATTTGCTTTTTGAACAGTGTAATAAACTAACGACAAAGGACACCTTATGACCACCAACATTCAGGAACTTCTCGATAAATATATCGAAAAAGCTTACGAACTGTTCCCGCAAAATCTTGAGGTAGATAATTATATGCAGCCCTGTGACTGCAACATTAAACCGATTTACCCGGTTCGTTATGCTTATGTGAACTTTTTCGGCAAAGAACTCGAAAAACCAGAAGCGCCCCCGGATATCCACACCCTGATGTTCTCCTCGTCACTCCAGCAAACCAAAGGCTATGCCGCCCGCCTGCTGCGTCCCGGCTGGATATACATCAAGGAAGAAGACCCGCTGACCACCCGAGGCAGCAAAGCCCGCGGTTATCTGCACATCTTTAAATATTGCGTATCAGAGAGAGAGGTTAACGGCAAAAAGCAGCGGGTGGAGAAATTTAAAAAGTACATGTTTCTCAACCGCAAAGACGCCAGTGAAGGGCTAATCCCTGAACCCGGCATTCGGGGCGAGGGGCATCCATTCCTGTTTGTCGCCAAAGATGTCATCAATATCAGTATCGCTTACAGTGAACACCCGTGGCACTCCTCCGTACTTGCTAAGATTGACAACAGTCTTGAACTGCGGCAGAAAACCATGCAGTTCATCAACCTCGAACAGGAGCAGTCCCCCTTTGCGGTTAACGCCTCAGAAAAGTATTTTCGAAAACTGATTGTCGATTACAAAATCCGGCAGGAGCAGTTTGCCAACATCAAGGCCACCATTGAAAAAGACATCAATGAACTGGATTTGGCTAACGTCGGGATTGATACGCTGACCACTCAGGGCAGCTACGAGATGGACGCCGACATGATTATCAAGCGAATCAACAGTTATCTGCACCTGGATGAACAGGCGCGGATTGTGATCCTGCATGACCCGGTAGGCCGTCAGCGGGATATTGTGGAAGCCTACTCTATCCTGAATTTGTGGCAACAGAGCTATAACGCCTCCAACATCTACCCACTGACCATCGGCTTCTATGTCGAAAATCTCAAAGCCACCAAAAACCCGGAGCTGAAAAAGAAAATAGATGACAGTATTGATTCTGACGCCTGGGAAAATGACTGGCCGAAACTGAAAAAAGTCACCGAAGATTTTGAAGCGCGTCAGGCGATGTTTATGAAGCTGTTTGAAGCCTTTGCAGACAACCCGGACCTCAGTTATCAAGTCGGCAGGCTGAAAAATTATTTTCACTACTTCTTTTCACTGCAAGATGAAAAAGAGACGCTGGAAGAAGAGGATGCGCTGGAGTTCCAGTTTTTCAGTGAAATTCTCTCCGGCCTGCTCGGCAACCTGCAATCCTCCCTGCCCGGCCAGCAGGTGCTGGCGAAGCTGGCGGCTAAAGAGTCGGACAGCAACGGGGATGGCAACTTCTGGCGCACCATTACCACCGGGGTTGTCACCGTACTGAATAACGACAAAGTCAAATCCCCGCTACTTAAGGGTCCGTTTATTCAGGGAGTCGATAATATTCTGCTGGGGATGGGGACATTTCTGGCAACCGTCTGCGCCTATACCCAGCAGGCAATTTATCAGGGTTCAAGTTATGTCCGGCAACTTCCCCAGAAAGCGATTGACCAGATAACCCAACAACTGGTTCCGGCCCTGTTATCCACGCTGGGAGTGGTGATTGAGCCGGATGGCAGAGTGGCTCTCAACGAACAGAGCTATCAGGAAGTACTGAAACGACTGGAATCGAAAGCGAATCGCCACCTCCCTGACCCGGCAGTGCGTCAACAGGCTATCGGGGAACGGATGATTAACTGGAGTAAACGTCTGGAATCACTGGGCAATAAACCGGTGATAACCCTGCCTGAGGTTAAAACCAGTGTGGACTCTCCGGTTCAGCTTTTTACCTTAGACGGGGCCGGCAAACCTTCCCTTGGTTTACTGTTTGATTCTTCATTGACCGGTGTCAGCCTGTTTCTGAATGCCTTTACCCTGACCGATGTGATCATGCAGACAGAATATGCCCGCAACAACCCTTTACAACCCGGACCTACCTATATGAATCTGTTGCGCTTTAGCACCGCAGTGATTGGGATGAGTGCCGATTTGGCTTCTCTCGGTTCAACATTAGCCAGTAAAGTAAACTCACCCATAGTCAAAGCGCTGATGAGCGGGATAAAAGTGCCTGCCGTCAATATCGCAATGGTCAATCAGTTCTCCCGTGTTGCCGGTAGCGTGGCGGGCTATTTAGGGGCAATTATCTCCTTCTATGATGCGAGTAACGCCTTTAAAGTGGGTAATAACGTGGAAGGTTATAGTCAGGTAGCGATAGGAACAGGCACTATCATTCTGACTACAGTCGGATTAGTCTTCCTTGCTGTGGGCTCCGTCCTCACAGCAGGAATGCTGGCATGGCTGGCTGCGGGAGCCAGTCTGTTTATCGGTGGCAGTATTGTACAGGCTAGCAATGCCTGGTCAGATTTAGAAAAAGTGCTGAATAACTGTTTTTGGGGAGCAGGGAAAAAGTATGGTTTTTGGGGTGATGATGGAAGACCAACCATTTTACTGCAAATTAGAACAGCCAGAGAAATGAACAATAACACCCAAAATCATTTTATTATAGAAAATCAGGAATTTCTAAATCTCTTTATTCAGCCACAACTGAAAATACATCAGGGATTTGGTGTCACTACCTATCATTTTACTTTACCTGCTTTTCAGATGAGTCTCTCAAATATCCGCTGGATCTTTGTGACTTCGCCCAAAACTTCTTACTGGGGAGAAAAAGTTGATTACATTGAAATTAACCGCCGCAAATATACTCCTGATATCTTCCGTAGTACCAAATTTAAGGAAACTCAGGAAAAAGCCAAACTCACACTGAATGGCGATACCGCAACGTTGGAGGTGGTATTTACCGAAACGAAGGGTGTTTTACCCCGTAGTAGTGAACTGTACTGGTACTATGAACAATCAGCGAATGTTATCGCCCCTTTGCGCTATCTCTGGGGAGAAGAACCTACAGCAGAAAATACCATTAAGGGCAGTTTTGACGGAGAGCGCATATTATGAAAAAACGATTAAAAAATCTACTTAAAAAATGGTTTCCCACTATTCATCCATTGCCAGCCAAACGGCTGGAGCTCTGGGAAAAAGAAATTCTGGCGGTTCCTCCAGATATTAAAGATGCAGAAACTATTAAGCACGTGGAAATACTAGACTATCTTGATGATAAGGAATGTCATATCCGCAATCCTCAACGTCGTTTTAGGAGTATTAATCTAATCCCTGTAACATTAGGAATTATCAGTAGTCTTATTCTTAACATTAATAGTTTTATAAAAGAACGAAGAAGTGGTGAAGAAAATATTCATCATTGGGTTAATATAGTGAAAAAGGAATATGGTGATAAATTTTATCTACGCAATGATTTGCCAGATTATATGGAAGGAGCCCGTTATATCGGTAACGATAAAGAAATTTCACTAAGGAAATACCTGCATTATCGCTATAATTTTTATGAATATAGCAATGATATTTTAATAACTGATATAACATTTTTATTGCTTTACCTACTGATTATTCCCCCTTTTGTATATTGTATATTTTTTTGGAAAAGTCAGGCGCCATTAATTATCGATCGCGAACGGCAGATTTTTTACACCTGGTATAAAGGTAAAGCCTACGCCGCTCGCTATCCACAAGTCGGCATGGCCGAAAAAACTAATATTTTTTTCCTCAAAGTCTACGGCCTGGATGAAAATAATAACCTTATCGGACGTGGCTTTATCCCTAACGTCAGCAGTTATTCTTTCGCTTTTTTAAGCAGCGGCAATGATAAAGGACTGGCAACCGCCTTTATGGTGAAATTTTTATTAAATGGCAAAGAGGCGGTCAGCAAAGTGGATTATAAACGCCGTGAGCCGCTTATCTGGTGGAGTAAAGATAAAAGACCTGCGGATTTAGAAGCTCAAATTCCATTGATTTTGGCAGAATTGGATCGCTTAGGTCCCCCCGATGAAGATCTTTCCGAATGAAACAACGATTAGAAAATTTACTTAAAAAATGGTTTCCCACTATTCATCCACTGCCAGCCAAACGGCTGGCCCGTTGGGAAAAAGAAATTCTGGCAGTACCGCCAGATATTAAGGATAAAGAAACCATCAAACATGTGGAAATACTGGATTCCCTTAATAATAGGGAGTGCCATATCCGCAACCCACAGCGCCGTTTTAGAAGTATTACCTTAATCCCAGTTACATTAGGGATTATTATCAGCCTTATCCTAAATATCAACGGATTTATCGAAGATCGTAAAAATGATGAAGCAGGAATCCATAGTTGGATCGCATTGGTAAAGAAAAAGTATGGTGAAGAATTTTATCTGCGCAATGATTTACCAAATCATATGGAAGATGCCCGTTATATCGGTAATGATAAAGAAATCTCCCTAAGAAAATATTTACATTACCGTTATAATTATTATCGGCACAGCGACTCTTTTTTGAAAATTGATATAAGTTTCCTGCTATTCTATCTATTAATTATCCCTCCCTTTGTTTATTGTGTATTTTTCTGGCAGAGCCAAGCGCCATTAATTATTGATCGAGAACGACAAATTTTTTACACCTGGTACAAAGGTAAAGCCTATGCCGCCCGTTACCCACAATTAGGTATGGTAGAAAAAACTAATATTCTGTATCTCAAAGTGTACGGATTGGATGAAAATAATAACCTTATCGGGCGTGGCTTTATCCCTAATATCACCAGTTATACTTTTGCCGCTTTAAGCAACGGTAATGATAAAGCGCTGGCAGTGGCCTTTATGGTGAAATTTTTATTAAATGGCAAAGAAGCGGTCAGCAAAGTAGATTATAAACGCCGTGGACCACTTATCTGGTGGAGTAAAGATAAAAGACCCACCGATTTAGAAACTCAAATTCCATTGATTTTAGCAGAATTGGATCGCTTAGGTCCCCCTGATGAAGATCTTTCCGAATGAAACAACGATTAAAATATTTACTTAAAAAATGGTTTCCCACTATTCATCCACTGCCAGCCAAACGGCTGGCCCGTTGGGAAAAAGAAATTCTGGCGGTACCGCCAGATATTAAGAACGAAGAAACTATTAAACATGTGGAAATACTAGATCGCCTTAATGATAAAGAATGCTGGATTAGAAATCCTCAACGCCGTTTTAGGAGCATTAATCTCATTCCAGTAACATTAGGAATTATTAGTAGCCTTATTCTAAATATTAATGGATTTATCGAAGACCGTAAAAATGATGAAAAAGCTATCCATAGATGGGTCAATTTAGTCAAAGAGGAATACGGTGATAAATTTTATCTACGCAATGATCTACCCGACTCTATGGAAAACGCCCGCTATATCGGCAGTGATAAAGAGATCTCCCTGAAAAAATATTTGTACTATCGCTATACCTTTTATCCAAGTAGTTCACGGATTTTCAAAACTGATATAGGTTTCTTATTGTTATATCTGTTAATTATTCCTCCTTTTGTCTGGGGTGTGTTTTTTTCTCGCCGTCAAGCGCCATTAATTATTGATCGCGAACGGCAGATTTTTTACACCTGGTATAAAGGTAAAGCCTACGCCGCTCGCTATCCACAAGTCGGCATGGCCGAAAAAACTAATATTTTTTTCCTCAAAGTCTACGGCCTGGATGAAAATAATAACCTTATCGGACGTGGCTTTATCCCTAACGTCAGCAGTTATTCTTTCGCTTTTTTAAGCAGCGGCAATGATAAAGGACTGGCAACCGCCTTTATGGTGAAATTTTTATTAAATGGCAAAGAGGCGGTCAGCAAAGTGGATTATAAACGCCGTGAGCCGCTTATCTGGTGGAGTAAAGATAAAAGACCTGCGGATTTAGAAGCTCAAATTCCATTGATTTTGGCAGAATTGGATCGCTTAGGTCCCCCCGATGAAGATCTTTCCGAATGAAACAACGATTAGAAAATTTACTCAAAAAATGGTTTCCCACCATCCACCCATTGCCAGCCAAACGGCTGGTACGCTGGGAAAAAGAAATTCTGGCAGTACCGCCAGATATCAAGGATGAAGAAACCATCAAACATGTGGAAATACTAGATCGCCTTAACGATAAGGAATGCTGGGTTAGAAACCCCCAGCGCCGTTTTAGGAGTATTAATTTAATTCCAGTAACATTAGGGATTATTAGTAGCCTTATTCTAAATATTAACGGATTTATCGAAGATCGTAAAAATGATGAGAGAGGTATTCATCGTTGGGTTCAATTGGTAAAGAAGAAATATGGCGAAGAATTTTATTTACGCAATGATCTACCTGATTATATGGAAGGTGCTCGCTATATCGGCAATGATAAAGAAATCTCTTTGAAAAAATACCTGCACTATCGCTATACCTTTTATCCAAGTAGTTCACGGATTTTCAAAATTGATATAGGTTTCTTATTGTTATATCTGTTAATTATTCCTCCTTTTGTCTGGGGTGTGTTTTTTTCTCGCCGTCAAGCGCCATTAATTATTGATCGCGAACGGCAGATTTTTTACACCTGGTATAAAGGTAAAGCCTACGCCGCTCGCTATCCACAAGTCGGCATGGCTGAAAAAACTAATATTTTTTTCCTCAAAGTCTACGGCCTGGATGAAAATAATAACCTTATCGGACGGGGTTTTATCCCTAACGTCAGCAGCTATTCTTTTGCTTTCTTAAGCAGCGGCAATGATAAGGGACTGGCAGTCGCCTTTATGGTGAAATTTTTATTAAATGGCAAAGAAGCGGTCAGCAAAGTGGATTATAAACGCCGTGAGCCGCTTATCTGGTGGAGTAAAGATAAAAGACCTGCGGATTTAGAAGCTCAGATTCCATTGATTTTGGCAGAATTGGATCGCTTAGGTCCTCCTGATGAAGATCTTTCCGAATGAAACAACGACTAAAAAATTTACTTAAAAAATGGTTTCCTACTATCCATCCACTGCCAACCAAACGGCTGGCATACTGGGAAAAAGAGATTCTAGCTGCACCACCGGATATTAAGAATGAAGAAACCATTAAACATGTGGAAATACTAGACTACCTTGATAATAAGGAATGTCATATCCGTAATACCCAACGCCGCGCTCGGAGTATTGCCTTGATCCCGGTAACACTAGGACTAATTACCAGTCTGCTATTAACAGTAAATGATTTTATAAAAGAACGAAGAAGTGCTGAAAATAATCTTCATGATTGGATCGAGTTAGTAAAGGAAAAATATGGAGAAGAATTTTATCTACGCAATGATTTACCCGATTATATGGAAGATGCTCGTTATATTGGTAACGATAAAGAGATCTCTCTGAAAAAATATCTTCACTATCGCTATACCTTTTACCCAAGTAGTTCCCGGCTTCTCATAATTGATATAAGTTTCCTATTGCTCTATCTACTGATTATTCCACCTTTCTTATGGGCCATATTTTTTTTACGCCGACAATCACCATTAATTATTGATCGCGAACGGCAGATTTTTTACACCTGGTATAAAGGTAAAGCCTACGCCGCTCGCTATCCACAAGTCGGCATGGCCGAAAAAACTAATATTTTTTTCCTCAAAGTCTACGGCCTGGATGAAAATAATAACCTTATCGGGCGTGGTTTTATCCCTAACGTCAGCAGTTATTCTTTCGCTTTTTTAAGCAGCGGCAATGATAAGGGACTGGCAGTGGCTTTTATGGTGAAGTTTTTATTAAATGGCAAAGAAGCGGTCAGCAAAGTGGATTATAAACGCCGTGAACCGCTTATCTGGTGGAGTAAAGATAAAAGACCTGCGGATTTAGAAGCTCAAATTCCGTTGATTTTGGCAGAATTGGATCGCCTAGGTCCCCCTGATGAAGATCTTTCCGAATGAAACAAAGATTAAAATATTTACTCAAAAAATGGTTTCCTACTATTCATCCACTGCCAGCCAAGCGGCTGACTCGATGGGAAAAAGAAATTCTGGCTGCACCACCGGATATTAAGAATGCAGAAACCATTAAACATGTGGAAACATTGGACTATCTTGATGATAAGGAATGTCATATTCGCAATCCACAACGCCGTTTTAGGAACATTACTCTAATTCCTGTTACACTAGGACTAATTACCAGTCTAGTGTTAACTGTGAATGACTTTATAAAAGAACGAAAAGATACTGAATCAGATATTCATTCCTGGGTAGATCTAGTAAAAGAAAAGTATGGAGAAAATTTTTATCTGAGTGACGATTTACCAGATTATATGGAAAATGCCCGTTATATTGGTAATGATAAAGAAATCTCACTAAGGAAGTATTTATATTATCGTTATACCTTTTACCCAAGCAGCACTCGATTGCTCATCATTGATATAAGTTTCCTTCTGCTCTATCTATTGATTATTCCACCCTTTGTTTATTGTGTATTTTTCTGGCAGAGTCAAGCGCCATTAATTATTGACCGTGAACGACAGATTTTTTACACCTGGTACAAAGGTAAAGCTTATGCAGCTCGTTATCCACAAGTCGGCATGGCTGAAAAAACTAATATTTTTTTCCTCAAAGTCTACGGCCTGGATGAAAATAATAACCTTATCGGGCGTGGTTTTATTCCTAATGTCAGCAGTTACTCTTTTGCTTTTTTAAGCAGTGGTAATGATAAAGCGCTGGCAGTCGCTTTTATGGTGAAATTCTTATTAAAAGGCAAAGAAGCGTCAGCAAAGTGGATTATAAACGCCGTGAGCCGCTTATCTGGTGGAGTAAAGATAAAAGACCTGCGGATTTAGAAGCTCAAATTCCGTTGATTTTGGCAGAATTGGATCGCTTAGGTCCTCCTGATGAAGAAGAAAATGAAGAAAATGAAGAAAAAAACAGCGCCAATAGCGCTGCAATTACAGTGGATAATAAATTAAACCTGATATATTTTGCACAAATAGTGGGAAACTGCATCATCAGCGTTTGAGCCAATCACTTCCATATCTGGCAGGATATCTTTCAAGCGCTGGTGAGCATCCTGCATAATACAGCCCTTACCTGCTACCGTTAGCATTTCAAAGTCATTCATGCCATCGCCAAAAGCAATACAGTCACTCAGTTTATAACCCATAGATTGGGCTACCCGTTCAAGTGCATGACCTTTCGACACTCCACCCGCCATAACTTCCAGACAATTGCGCAACGAGAAACTCACATTGACTCTATCACCCCAACGCGCTTTGATTTTCTCTTCCAACGTAACCAATAGATCATGATCTTGGCAGGTAAAATAAACTTTGCATACATCATCGGTTTTAAAGTTGTCACGCTCAAAAAGTTGATAATGAAACACTGATTCCTGAAAAAACTCTTTCTGCTCAGGGCATTCACGATTCATATACCAGTGATCATGGCAATAATAATTCGTCAGAATATCAGCGTTATCAAACTCCATTAAACACAAATCACGCACAATCTCAGGATCAACATTGTGACTGAAAACCAGTTCACCCATAGCATTGTGTACCCGAGCGCCATTGGAAGTAATCATATAGGCATCAATACCAAGAACATCTCGGATTTGCGCAACATCTACATGATGACGACCAGTAGCAAAAATAAAATTAATGCCTTTATTGGTCAGTAAATTAAGGGTTTCCTTGGTGTAAGAAGTTAATTTGTGATCAGGAGATAGCAAAGTGCCATCTAAATCTGAAGCAACAATGTAATACATAGTTATCATTCCTATAATTGAATCAATTCTGGTCAAAAAAATCACAAATGGCGTTGAGTGCCTGGCTACGTAATTTATCTTTTTCAAACAGGATCTCATGATGCGCCCCTTGAATAATCAAAGGTGACCGTTCTTCAATGAAAGCCCTCTCTTTGTTACGTGATTCACAAAAAGCCCGTATTTTCTGATTATTAACGACTTTATCCTCACTGGCTTTTAAGATCATCAACGGTGTCTCAATTTCTCCGGCTTTTTTTATCAACATATCGCCAACCCACATACTTTCCCTCATCCAGTGATATGTTGGGCCACCTATGCGTAATTCCGGGTAATCCGCGCAATAACGGAGGTAACGGTTATAACGCTCATAACTGTGTGTCAGAAGGTTTATTAAATAAGGCAATGGACGCCATTTTCCGGTTAATATCGCATAATCATTACGCACATCTGACCGCTTTTCTGCCCGATTTACCAGGAAAGTCGCCAACCAACGCGGCATAGGAAAGTTAATACCAAACATAGGAGCACAAAGGGCTGCCGCATCAAACACCTGGCTGTGACGTAATAAAAATCCCCCTAATATTGCCGCTCCCATTGAATGAGCTAACGCATAACAGTGAGAATAATGACGAGGAAGAATTTCTCTTTCTATTAATATTTCAACGTCATCAATATAGTCATCAAATTTTTCTACATGCCCTTTTTGTGGATCTGCAAGCATTCTGCTGGATCGCCCCTGCCCACGATGATCAATAATAAAAACGTCGTAGCCAAGGTGATAAAAATCAAATGCCACTTCCGAGTATTTGATATAACTTTCACTACGGCCAGGAAAGATAACAACCGCTCTATAATTTTTTACTGTTGCACAAAAACGGATATAACGTATCAGTACATTATCGACCCCAATAAATTCACACTCTTCCCTGACTTGCCAAAAATCTAACAGAGGCCCGTTGGCAAAAGCAGAGAACTGTATCTCACGATTAAGCCAACTTTGTTTCAACATTTCTGGCGTCATAAGTTGCCCTCAGACTAGCCAAACTCCTCTAGATGTTCACTAATTAAAGCCATAAAGACGTTACCAAAACGTTCCAGTTTCCGTTGCCCTACTCCATTGATTAATAACAATTCATCAGCCGTAACCGGGCATTGCTCCGCCATTTCAATTAGCGTGACATCGTTAAATACAACAAAAGGCGGGATATTTTCTTCATCAGCAATGGATTTCCGTAACTTACGTAGCTTGGCAAATAGTTTGCGATCATAATTACCGCTATACGATTTACTCTGCTGAATGCGCCCTTTTAGGCTCTGAATTCGCGGAACAGCCAGTTTTAGCGAAACTTCGCCACGCAATATTGGACGTGCCGCTTCTGTTAATTGTAATGCAGAATAATTGGCGATGTTTTGACTGATAAAGCCTAAATGAATAAGCTGCCGCAATACACTCATCCAGTGTTCCTGACTTTGATCTTTACCAATACCATAAACCGGCAAATTATCATGCCTCATATCACGGATACGCTGATTATTCGCGCCTCTGAGTACTTCAACAACATAGCCGATACCAAAACGCTGCCCAACCCGGTAAATACAAGAAAGCGCCTTTTGCGCATCCACCAAGCCATCATAATTTTTCGGTGGATCAAGGCAGATATCACAGTTACCACAAAGGGTTTGTTTACTTTCACCAAAGTAGTTTAATAACACCAAGCGACGGCAAGTTTGCGCTTCGGCAAAAGCCCCCATCGCATTGAGCTTATGTCGCTCAATATCCTGCTGTGTACCCGCTTCTTTCTCTTCCAGACAACGGCGAAGCCATACCATATCCGCGGGATCATAAAACAGTACCGCTTCCGCCGGCAAACCATCACGTCCAGCACGTCCCGTCTCCTGATAATAGGATTCGATATTACGTGGAATATTAAAATGCACCACAAACCGAACATTGGGTTTATTAATGCCCATTCCAAATGCCACGGTTGCCACTACAACCTGCAAATCATCACGCTGAAATGCGTCCTGCACCCGTGCACGTTGACCGTTATCCAACCCGGCATGGTACGGCGCAACGCTCAAGCCACGTTTTTGTAAACGCTCTGATATTTCTTCAACTTTGTTGCGACTGTTGCAGTAAACAATGCCGCTTTTACCTTTCTGACCGCGAATAAATAGCCACAGTTGATCTAATGGTTTGTATTTTTCTATCAAGGTATAACGGATATTGGGACGGTCAAAACTGCTGATATGGATAAGTGGATTATGAAGATTCAGTAGTCGGACAATATCATTGCGGGTTGTTTCATCTGCGGTGGCCGTCAACGCAATGACAGGTAATGTCGGAAAGCGTTGCCTGAGCTGCCCCAACGCCCGATATTCCGGCCGGAAATCATGGCCCCATTGCGAAATACAGTGAGCTTCATCCACAGCCAACATTGCCGATTGCCATTCCAGAAGTTGTTCAAGGAAGTTATCCATCATCAAACGCTCAGGGGCGATATACAGCAATTTAATCATTCCCTGACGGCAACGCCGGATCACATCAATCTGCTGTTCACGGGCCTGAGTTGAATTCAAGCAATCTGCCGCAACGCCATTTGCCCGCAGTTGATCCACCTGATCTTTCATTAAAGAGATCAGCGGGGAAACAACCAAAGTTACCCCTTCCTGTACCAGCGCCGGAATTTGGTAACACAATGATTTACCGCCACCAGTCGGCATAATGACCAGACAGTCACGCCCTTCCAGAATGGTATTGATAACTTGTTGCTGGCCTGGCCGGAATTGCAAATAACCAAAGGTTTTCCGCAATACCTGCTCTGTCAGTGATATCGAATTAATGACCTCTGCGGTAGACACGCTTTTCCTCAACCATGTTAAAAAATCACAGACGCCATCCAAAACGCCTGTGTATTATGCTATCTCACTCTCGAAATAATTACAGCATGTCATTGAACATCATCTCGGATAAAAGCAGGTTTTGTTAAAGGTTATAGCCGATCAAAAATTCGCCCCTCAGCTCATCTTTCCCATCCCAATGCAGCGCCATAACGCCACATTTTTGTCTGCTATTTAAACAAAACCAGAGCAAATCCTTACACTTACACAGTTGTTAATGATAATAATTTGTATTAATGTTATCAAAATTGAATACCCCAAAAGTCACCTGTCTAAGAGAACCGGAATGAATACCTGGAAAAAGGATGCTTATATTCGAAAATTTTAGAATTAAGCGTACCGATTTGTTTCCAGTGTACAACGACTATGTTGGATATGATTTTTGATTATGAATAGGGATTGTTATCACCATGAGTTCACTACATATTAACTCTGATAATCACACTCTGCACCTCAACGCAGAGAACTGGCTCTATGCCAATCGCCATCTGGTGACAAAAATATTACGTGAGCTATGTCACGAAAAACTGATTAATCCTACCTATCATGGGCAGCAACAGTATTCTCTGACAATAGGTGACTACCAATACCATTTTCAAGCGGAGGCTTATCAGCTCGATCATATTGATATTGATACCGCTTCCGTAACCAAATTCAAGGATAATCAATCTCAGCCACTTGATGCTATTCAATTAATTATTGAGTTGCACCCACTGTTAGAAATCCAGGAAAAAATGCTGCCGATTTATCTCGACGAGATATCTAGCACGCTTTATGGTCACGCTTTTAAATATCAGTACAACCGACTTACAGCCCAAGATTTAGCTCATGCCGATTATCAAGTCGTTGAAACAGCAATGAGTGAAGGCCATCCAGTCTTTATTGCCAATAATGGTCGCATTGGTTTTGATGCCGATGATTATCAGCGCTATGCGCCTGAAAGCGCTAGCCCCGTGACTTTAATCTGGATTGCAGTACATAAGAATAAAGCTATTTTCTCTGCACTGTCCGATCTTTCATACCAACAATTAATAGAAGAAGAGCTAGGAAAATATCTGCCAGCCCAATTTGAACGCCACCTGAATATGTTGGGATTATGTCCATCAGATTATTATCTGATGCCCCTTCATCCCTGGCAGTGGCAGCACCGTATCGCCATCAGCTTTGCGGCAGATATTGCCAATAATCATA
This sequence comes from Photorhabdus aballayi, assembly GCF_026153155.1. Taxonomy (NCBI): domain Bacteria; kingdom Pseudomonadati; phylum Pseudomonadota; class Gammaproteobacteria; order Enterobacterales; family Morganellaceae; genus Photorhabdus; species Photorhabdus aballayi. The sequence continues at coordinate 172,762 of NZ_JAPFCD010000005.1, forward strand.
TTGTTTATCTTGGAGAAGGTCATGATCGCTACCTCGCTCAGCAATCTATCCGTACTTTCTTCAACATTACTCAACCGAAGAAGAACTACGTTAAAACCGCCCTATCCGTGCTGAACATGGGCTTTATGCGTGGGCTCGATCCACACAGCATGGTCACAACCCCATCAGTCAATGAGTGGCTCAGCAACTTAGTCCATAATGACAGTTTCTTCCAACAGAAAGGTTTTACCGTATTACGGGAACGTGCTGCTCTCGGTTATTTCAATAACTACTTTGAATCAGCCATTAAGAAAGACAGCCCACATAAAAAAATGTTGTCAGCACTGTGGCGCGAAAGTCCAATGACGCTGTTGCAGGATAACCAACGCTTGATGACAATGGCTTCGTTGCTGCACGTTGACCATCAGGGGAATTCCGTCGTTGCTGCTTTAGTAAAAGATTCAGGTTTAAATTCAGAAGAGTGGGTATCACGCTATCTCGATGCTTACCTTTCTCCATTACTGCGATCTTTCTTCACCTATGATCTGGTGTTTATGCCACATGGTGAAAACCTGATGTTGGTATTGGATAATAACCGCCCGACAAACATGTTGATGAAAGATATTGGTGAAGAAATCGCTATTTTGAATGGTGATCTCCAATTGCCTGAAGAGATTAATTTCCTGCACGTCACTATCGAAGACGACATGAAAATTAACTATATCTTCCTTGATATCTTCGATTGTTTCTTCCGCTATCTGATTCCGCTGTTGCAAAAAGATCTTAATCTACCCGAAGAGCGTTTCTGGTTACTGGTTGCACGCTGTGTCCATAATTATCAATCCCAACATCTGCACCAGATCGAAAAATTCCGTAAGTTCGATCTGTTTAAGCAGGAATTTATTCGTACCTGTCTGAACCGCCTACAAATGGCGAACAATCAACAGATGATCGATCTTGACGACCGCGAAAAGAATCTCAAATTCGCCGGAACTTTAGTTAATCCGCTGTACGCTTTACGCCATGAATACTCGGTTATTCTTCATCAAGCCGAGCAGTAATAAATAAAAATATCAACATAGATAAATACCAAAAGATTTAATTTGGGGATGGTATGAATAATAAGAAAGTGATGTATCCGTTTTTGCAAAAGGGTTCCATGATTAAAAAAACAACTCTTGCAATGACTATACAGTTAGTATTAATGGGAAATAGTTATGCAATCACGGAAAGTGCGCAAAGTACAAGCGATAAAACCGCTGCCCAAAATGAAAGCACGATTATTGTCACTGCTTCACGACCAGAAAATGAAGGAGTGACCGAAGACACCGGTATGTACAATACCACTTCGATGGTCACTGCCACCGGTCTGAATCTTTCAGCACGTGAAACGCCACAAACCGTCAGTGTCATCACCAAACAACGTATGCTTGACGAAAATCTGAGCAGTGTTAATAACATCATCAATAGCACAACCGGTATGAGCATACGCCAGCTTGATAGCGATCGTTTCGGGTTTACCTCTCGAGGCATGGCCATCAATAACATCCTGCGTGATGGGGTTGCGACCTACTACGATACCCGTTTTAACTATGGTGACAATCTGTTGGATGCTGACCTGTTTGATCGTATTGAAGTGGTACGTGGGGCAGCCGGTTTGATGGTTGGCCCAGGCAATCCTTCGGCAGCGGTTAACCTGATTCGTAAACGTCCAACCCGCGATTTCCGTGGCGAATTTTCTGCTGGCGCCGGTTCTTGGGATAAATGGCGCACTGGCCTTGATCTCTCTGGCCCATTAAATGACAGTGGCAACCTACGTGGACGTTTCGTTACAGCCTATCAAGCGGCCAACTCTTTTATTGATCGCAATAGCAACGAAAGATACCCATTCTATGGTGTCCTTGAAGCGGATTTAACAGAAAATACATTGCTGACTATAGGCGCTGATTATCAACGTAATCACACCCGTGGCGGCATGTTTGGTGGTTTGCCAATCTATTTTGCAGACGGCAGCAAAACAAATTATAAACGCAGCGACAGCTATGCACCCGATTGGGCTTTTTCAAAAGTTCGGACCTTCTCTACCTTTACCAGCCTGCAACATAACTTTGACAACGGCTGGAGTGTGAAGGGCACCTTTACTTATGATAATAACGCTCTGGACCAAAAAGTCCTGTGGGCAACAGGTTTTCCTGACCGTAATACCAATATTGGTATGGCGCCAGGTAACATGACACTGATTGATGGCAGCCGCCGCCAGAAGAACTACGATCTACAAGTAAATGGCGACTACCGGTTATTCAACCGTACTCATCATGTCAGCTTCGGCTTAAATCATCAGCAACAGGATTTCCAAAACGATTACTTCAACGCAACCTGTATGCTCAAACGCAATTGCACCGGGCTGGGTGACTTCACCTCTCCAGGCTGGCAATATCCTGAACCAGAGTGGAGTAATACGCGAACTTATGGTTCAAAAGGACGTAATGAACAGACCGCAGGTTATGCAGTCACTCAGATTTCTCTGGCAGATCCTCTGACCTTGATCCTCGGAGGTCGGGTAACCAGTTGGCAAACACGCGGTGATAATTTCAATACTCCACAGAATGCCAGCTACAGTGACGAATTTGTTCCTTATGGTGGGTTGATCTACAACATCACTCAAGATTTGTCGGTTTACACCAGTTACACCGAAATATTCAACCCAGAAAATCACCGTGACCGCAATAATAAATTACTTGCTCCAGTGTCTGGACAAAACTATGAAGCGGGCCTAAAAGGTGTTGCCTTCGATAATAGTCTTGATTACTCACTGGCAATCTTTGAAATCCGTCAAGATAACCTGCCATTAGTCGATAACAATGCACCGAAACTACCGGATCTCTCCATTCCTCGTTATACCGTGGATGGCACTAAAACTCGTGGGTTCGAAGCAGAAATCAGTGGTCAACTGACAGATAACTGGCGTCTTTATACTGGCTACACGCAATTCCGCGCAACAGATCCTAACGGTGTGCGAATCAATAGCAATATGCCAAACAGGCTGTTTAAGCTGTTTACCACCTACACCCTGCCAGGTGCGATGAGTAATCTGACCATCGGCGGTGGTGTTAACTGGCAAGATAAAACCTGGTTGACCGTTGCTGGGCCTGGGAAGACATCAATGCAAGCGGAACAAAACAGCTTTGCTGTGGTTAACCTGATGAGCCGTTATCAATTCACACCGGATCTCTCTTTAACGGTTAACCTGAATAACGTATTTGATAAGACCTACTACACCCAGTTCGGTCAATATTCTCAGTATTACTTTGGCGCACCTCGCAACATTGAAGCGATCTTGCGTTATAAATTCTGAGTTTAAATTCGTTATGGCACCACGGGCGGCAAACTTTATGTTTCTATTTATTTGAAGGAAAGCAAACAATGAAATTGAAGCGTTGCAAAGGGTTTGCCGTACTGCTGGTGTTGTTTATCAGTCTGTTGGCTGGCTGTGATAAGCCAGCCAGAACAGACAATGTATCGTTAGATAAGCCCGGTTATCCAAAAGAAATTACTACCGCATTGGGTACGGCGGTAATCCCACATCAACCCCAACGTGTTGTTGCCTTGGGCGCAGGAGCGGAAGATATCGTACTGGATCTTGGCATCGTCCCTGTCGGGATCGAATCCCATCGTTGGGGCGGAGATGAACAAGGTTATCTGCCGTGGTTTAAACAAGCGATACAACAGCGTGGCGAGACTCTGCCTGCTGTGATAAATATGTACCCCGAATTGGACATTGAGAAGGTCATTAGTCTTAAGCCTGATCTGATTGTGGCAACCCAATCAGGCATCACCCAAGAAATTTATGACCATTTATCACATTTCGCCCCAGTGATCGCTTATCCATCTGCCCCCTGGCTCACAACACCACAACAACAGATTGAATTAATTGCTCGCGCGCTAGATAAACAACCGCAAGGAGAGCAACTTGCTGCTGAACTGGATGCCATATTGCGCGAAGCAGGTAATACCATCCCACATATCAGCGGCTATACTTTCGCCTATATCAAAGCAGGCATCAGCAGCAACATGCTATCGGTATACGTCAGAGGCGATCCACGCGTCGATACTTTAGTTCATCTTGGTTTGACGCTACTGCCATCGGTTAGCACATTGGCCGATCCTTTCGGCAGTTTTGCCGCTAATATAGGGCTGGAAAATGCGGATTATCTTAACGGCGCGGATATCTTAGTGACATGGTTCAATAATGAACAAGAACGTAAAGCAGTGGAAGCACAGCCGTTATTTCAATCTATCCGTGCCGTACATCAGGGAGGTTATATCCCGCTAACCGACCAATCATTGGTTGTTGCTATGTCTTACGGTACACCACTTAGCTTGCGCTGGGGCTTATCGCAATTTATGCCCGTGCTGGCAGAGGCAATTAAATCATCATGACAAATCCTAAACGGCGATTCTTACTGCTACTTGGCCTGGGTCTCATGGTACTGCTGACCTTGATTTGTATTACTGCCAGTCTGAGTCTGGGTGCAAAAACGTTACCGTTATCGACCATATGGCATCACTACTGGTTAGGTGACAATGGTAGCTATAGCGATCTGGTGATTAATGCCCGCAAACCACGTACGTTAATTGGCATCATGGTCGGCGCAGCACTGGCGCTTTCCGGCGCCGTAACACAGGGATTGATGCGTAATCCATTAGCCGAGCCGGGTTTACTGGGTGTTAATGCCGGCGCTGCTGCGGTGGTCGTCAGTTTCTCTTTCATCCCCATACTGAACGAACTGCCGCGCTTCTGGACAGCATTTATTGGCGCAAGTCTGGCTACATTGCTGTTCTACCTGCTTAGCGGCGGACAACGTAATAGCAATCCAGCACGCATGGTGTTAACTGGTGCCGCCATTAACGCCTGCCTATTTGCTTTTGTACAAGGCTTCGTATTAATGAATGCACATGTACTGGATAGCTATCGTTTCTGGACCATTGGATCGCTTAGCGCAATGTCGCTGGCAGAAGCGAGTTCGCTGATACCCTATCTGTTATTTGCTTTGATATTGACCCTTTCACTCAGCTCTTCTTTAAATGTGATGGTGTTTGGTGAAGGCATTGCCAGTTCACTTGGCGCTAATGTTGCCCGCACCCGTGTATTATCGCTTATTGCCGCCACCATACTGGCCGCAGTGGCTACCGCGATGGCTGGTCCTATTGCCTTTATTGGCTTAGCGGCCCCTCACTTGATGCGAGCTTTAGTTGGCAGCGATTTCCGCTGGCTACTGCCCTATTGCCTGTTCGCCGGGCCTTGCCTCCTACTCACTTCCGATATATTGGCTCGATTGGTGATAGCACCGGGGGAGATCATGGTGGGCATTATTACCGCGGGAATCGGTGGGCCGTTGCTCTATCTGATCGTTAAAACCCATCGTGGAGTGAATTATGCCGCAGATTAACCTATCCAGACCGGCAAAAACGCGCACCTTCATGTTGGGAACTGCTGTCTTTCTTATACCTTCACAGCGAACCCAAAGATCAATCCTATTGATATTGCTACTGCTCGCTATGCTGTTTTATCTCTCTCTGGCTCTGGGTAAGCAAGGTATTGATAACCTCTGGCTAGCAACCTCAACCCCTTATCAGGAATTTATTCTCACACAGCTACGGTTACCCCGCGCATTAGTGGCTATCGGGGCGGGTGCAACGCTAGCGCTCTCAGGTTCACTTTTTCAATTGACGACCCGCAACGCACTTGGCAGCCCCGATATTATTGGCGTGAATGCCGGTGCCGCCGCTGGGATCGTCGCCACGCTGATCATCTGGCCTGGAGTAATCCCCGTCGCTTTAGGTGCGCTGCTAGGAGCCAGCTTTGCGGTATTACTGGTATACGCCGGAAACATTAGCGACTCTGGGCAGATGCAGACAACCAGGATTGTCATCTCCGGAATTGCTATCGCCGCCCTTTGTATGGCATTTGTTAATTTTGCTATCTCGAATGTGCGCCTTGAACAGGCGCAACAACTTGCTTCGCTGCTGCACGGCAGCCTCGCCAACCGACGCTGGCAAGATGTTGGGTTAATTTACGGGACGATGATACTGTTTGCCCCGCTTCTACTCTGGCTGGGACGGCAATTGAACTACGTCAATCTGGGCTATGAAGTTGCTAATACGCTCGGTGTACCAGTACGTATCATTCAACTTATGAGCTTATTACTGGCGGTAATACTGGCCTCAATGGCAGTATTGGTTGTCGGCCCGGTAGCTTTTATCGCACTCTCTGCTCCGCAAATCGCCCGCCGTTTGGTACGGGCAAAAGGCACTGCTCTGCTCTGTTCCGCATTGGTGGGAGCATTATTACTGCTCGCCTCCGATTTAATTACTTTGCTACTTCCTACTTCGGCACGTCTGCCAATAGGGGTTATCACCGCAGGGGTAGGCGGCGTCTATTTGATGTATTTGCTATACGCTGAATTAAGGAGAACAAAGTAATGTCATTTGATATGAATTCCCCAACTCGCGCTTCACGATTGACAGCCCAAGATCTTTCGCTGGCATACGGAAAGAAAACAATTATTGAGCACTTAAATATTTCTATTCGTGATGGTGAATTCAGCGTCATCATCGGCCCGAATGGTTGTGGAAAATCGACCCTACTACGCGCCATTAGCCGAGGTATAACGCCACAACATGGTGAAATCCTGCTTGATGGGCGCAATATTCGACATTACAAACCCAAAGCGGTAGCACGTGAGCTATCTCTGTTGACACAAGGGGCAACCATCACCGAAGCGTTGACAGTATACGATTTGGTTTCACGTGGGCGTTACGCTCATCAATCTTTTTTACGGCAGTGGTCAGCAGAAGATGAACGAGCAGTTAATGACGCTTTACAGGCAGTCGAACTCCAGGAGATGTCGCAACGGTTAGTAAGTGAGCTTTCCGGCGGTCAGCGTCAGCGCGCCTGGTTTGCCATGACATTGGCACAACAAACACCCATTGTACTGTTAGATGAACCAACCACTTATTTGGACATCACCCATCAGATTGAAATGCTTGATTTTTGCCAACGTCTACATTTACAGGGGAAAACGTTAGTGCTGGTACTACACGATATTAATCTAGCACTACGCTATGCCTCACATTTAATTATGATGAAAAATGGCAAAATTTACGCCGAAGGGGTGCCAGAAGAGATTATCAATGAGCAGAGTATCGCTGATGTGTTTGGTCTGGCTTGCCGTATTATTTGCGACCCAGAATCTGGTAAGCCATTGATTATTCCAAGATATAATCCTATCTGAACAAGAAATGAGCTGACTATGATTTTGTCGTATTAACAAGCAATATAGGCGCTTAAAAGATTTACCACTTGATAATGACAATGAGAATAATAATAATTATCATAATTATATTTACAATGATTAGTCATATGTAAGATACTACAATCAGGTTGTACGAAAGTGTAAGCAGGGAGTTGACGGTGTCAAATACAAAGCATTCAATTGCACCTTTAACCACAGTGGTAATTGAAGATATCATCCAGTTATTTGAACAAACATTCAGCCATTTTACTGCCACAATGAGAGTAAATGCAGACAATATCCCTGTTACCAGCATGAGCTTTCCCCAGTGGTCAGATACAAAGAAGTTTCCAGTATTAATTCAGCGCTATCAGGATGAATATTACGGCGACAATGATATAAAACCTAACCAAAAAGCCCTATATTCCTTGTGGACCCAATGGTATTTTGGTTTAGTTATTCCCCCAATGATGTTAATGCTGCTGGAATATCCACAAGCAGTGGATACCCATTACAATCTTTTTCAGGTTGAATTCCATGACAGCGGCAGACCAGATATTTTTTACTATAATTTAACCTGGCTGAATGAGGCGCCTTCATCATTACTACACCGCCATTATTCTCTCTTGGATCGCCATATTATTCCCGTATGTGAAAAGATTGAATCATATCAAGGGATAAATAGACGTCTCCTGTGGAATAATATCGGTTATCTTATGCATTGGTATCTTGCCGAATTCAGCACAAGAATAAATAGCAAGTTATATCAAGAAATTATACATGGTCTTTTTATGGAGCCGCAATTACCTGATGGTAGAGATAATCCCCTTTACCGTACAGTTATTTTACGGCATAACAATATGCAACGTCGCAGTTGCTGCCAGCGAAATAAACTACCTGGCGTCGGTAATTGCCATGATTGCCCCCTGGAATCTAAAGTAGAAAGCAAAGATTAACACTCTATTCTATAATTTTTAATTCCTATCTGCTTAGGCAGAAAGAGATTATTATGATTTAATCGCGCCATTATTCAACACTTATTTAATCTAACCAAATATTACACATAATAAAATCAATTATGTTGGGCAATAACCAAATGATAACCTATATATGAGATAAAAAGGATATATAATGTACGGAGACACTCTGCTATTAAACCATCCACACACGGAAGATAGTCATATAACGGAAAAAGATTTTTCCAGATATTTCTTAAATATGCATAGTGCTGGAGACTATCTTGATGACGCCTATAATGTCGTTACCAGAATAAAGAAAGTATTACAGCAGGTGGATAAGCCTTTCAGTGGGATATTACCCCATGAATTATCCCCACTATTTTCTAAAGTGAATTTAGATCTTCCCCTCACCTCTTTAAACCAGGCTTTAGATGAGTTGCAACAACTTTATCTTAAAGATGCTGTTTATTTTCATCATCCAAGGTATGTGGCCCATCTTAATTGTCCATTAGTATTACCCGCCGTCCTGGCTGAAACCATTATTGGCGCGATTAATTCTTCATTGGATACCTGGGATCAAAGCGCTGGCGGGACACTAATAGAACAAAAAGTTCTCGACTGGACACGAGATAAAATGGCATTAGGTATAAATGCTGATGGTATCTTTACTAGTGGCGGTACCCAATCAAATCTGATGGCAATGCTACTGGCACGGGATCATTTTTGTCATCAGCGCGATCCTGAACATAAAAATCAGCTACATGGTCTGCCAGCAGATTTCCATAAACTGCGTATTTTTACCTCAACAGTCAGCCATTTCAGTACACAAAAAGCCGCTGCCATCCTTGGTTTAGGATATAACGCCGTTGTCTCTGTTCCTCACGACAGTGAGTTCCGTATGGACCCTCAAGCATTGGAACAAAGCATTAACCAATGCATCGAACAAGGCAACATTCCTTTTGCCATTGTCGCGACAACCGGTACCACAGATTTCGGCAGTATTGACCCACTTCATCCTATCGCGGCTATCGCCAAACAGTATGGTATTTGGCTACATGTGGATGCGGCATACGGATGCGGTTTACTCGTTTCGCCTCGTCGCGCTCATCTACTGGAAGGCATTAATTTGGCGGATTCTGTCACTGTGGATTACCATAAGTCATTCTTCCAACCCGTTAGTTGCAGTGCTTTCTTCGTCAAAAATAAGCAGCATTTATCCCATCTGACTTATCATGCCGAATATTTAAATCCACTCAGCGCCTCACAAGAGGGTACACCCAATCTGGTTAATAAAAGTATCCAGACAACTCGTCGTTTTGATGCATTGAAAATGTGGCTGACATTACGAATTATGGGCGCAAAACGACTTGGGCAAGCTTTTGATAAAGTTGTCGATACGGCTCAGGATGCCTATCGATTAATGGCGCAAAATCCCTATTTTGAACTTATTCATTATCCAGAATTAAGTACTTTGGTTTTCCGTTTTATTCCTAAACAAAAATTACCCGATGCTGATATTGATGCCATCAATGCAGCCATTCGCAAAGCGCTATTCCGTGAAGGCAATACCGTTATTGCAGGCACCAAAGTCAATGGCAAACAATATTTAAAATTTACTTTCCTTAACCCGGCAACAAACCAACAACATCTACAAGAAATTGTGCATAGCATCGTAATGCACGGAAACGATTTTCTGGCAACCCATAATAATAACTAATGAAATTAATGCTATTCACCAGGAGAAATTATGACAACTCGCCCTTATGATTTTATTGCCATTGGAATAGGTCCTTTTAATCTCGGACTGGCTTGTTTAACTCAACCACTAAAAGATGTTCATAGCCTGTTTATCGATCAAAAACCGGGCTTTGATTGGCATCCGGGAATGATGCTGGAAAATTCCACCATGCAGACCCCTTTTATGTCAGATCTGGTGACCTTAGCCTCACCCACGCACCCACTTAGCTTCCTTAATTATATTAAGCAAAAAGGGAGAATATATTCCTTTTATATCCGGGAAAGTTTTTTCTTGATGCGTAAGGAATACAATCAATATTGTCAATGGGCGGTAGAACAGTTATCCAATTTACGTTTTAACACGCGCGTTAACAGCATTAGCTATGATGAACATACCTCGCTATATACATTACATTGTTCAGATACGTTAACGGGACAACAACATCAATTTGTTTGTAAAAAGCTGGTATTAGGTACCGGTCCTTCGCCCTATATTCCAAAGTGCTGCCAACCCTTCGCTGACCAGATGGTGACATCTGGTAATTATTTGAAGAACAAAGCCGCTTTACAACAAAAACAATCTATTACCGTTTTGGGTAGTGGACAAAGTGCCGCTGAGATTTTCTACGATTTGCTCAGTGATATTGACAGATTCGATTATCAACTTAATTGGCTTACCCGCTCACCACGTTTTCTTCCGCTGGAATATACCAAGCTGACTCTAGAAATGACCTCACCAGAATATGTAGATTATTTCTATAACCTCCCGGAAGAAAAACGTGATGCATTAAATCTGTCCCATAAACAGCTTTATAAAGGCATCAATAGTTCATTAATCAACGATATTTTCGATTTAATGTACACTAAACGATTAAACGGTGAATTAAACGTTAATTTATATACCAATAGTGAGTTACGGCAAGTTAGCCATGCAGAAAATGGGCGCGACCTGACATTAACGTTATTCCAGCATGAGCAGGAGCAACCATTTTCTCTGGATACCGCAGGAGTTGTTCTGGCAACTGGCTATCAGTATCAGCCTCCGACTTTTATTGAAGGTATACGCCATCTTATTCGTTGGGATGAAAAAGGGCGTTATGGTGTACAACGTAATTACAGCATTGATCGCAACAATACTGTTTTCATACAAAATGTGGAATTACATACCCACGGTTTCGTTACACCGGATCTGGGGATGGCTTGTTATCGCAACTCTTGCTTGATTTATGAAATTACCGGTACTGAACATTACCCGATTGAGAAAAGTATCGCTTTCCAGCAGTTCAGCGTTGCTACCGAAGGAGCGTGCTAATGTCCGTCTTTAATCCTACGCTGTTTGAAAAATCCTTGCCTGAAATAGGCAGCTTTGCATTACGTCCACTGGATCTGGAACGGGATATTCCCATATTAACTGACTGGGTTAACCGGGATTACGCCCATTATTGGGGAATGCAAAACAATACCGAAAAACAGGTATGGGAATTTTATCATGATTTAGAATCACGCCATCCAGGCAGTGTATTTATTGGAATATATCGGGAGCAACCTGCTTTTTTATTAGAGTGTTATCGTGCACAAGATGATCTGATTGGAAAATATTATCCAGCACACCCAGATGATATGGGAATGCATATTCTGGTTGCACCACCGCAAGAAAAAATCAGGCATTTCACCTGGGGAATTTTCCAAACCATCATGGCCTTTATTTTTAGCGATCCTACTGTGGCTCGCATGGTGGTTGAACCCGATATACGTAATGAGAAAATTCACAAGCTTAATCTGCGGGCCGGTTTTGTTTATCAGAAGGCATTGGTATTACCTCATAAAACCGCCAAGTTAGCCTTTTGTACCAGAGAGCAGCATCAGATTGCGTTACAGCGGGAACATCAAGCAACAACATCAACCCCTTCAGGCTCATTGATGGCAAATGCTACACACTTGCAACCGGCAGTCTGGCAGAAGGTTAATCGTCTGCACTTGTGTAAAGCTATTTCTGAATTTTCACATGAATGTCTACTCGCGCCTCAACAGTTAACTGAAAAAGCGGATAGTAACGGATATCATCATTACCGTTTGGATAGTGCCGACCATCTGGTCAGCTATACTTTCCGGGCGCGACGTATGGCGCTGGATCACTGGCTGATTGATGCCGATTCGTTACAGAAAAATGCTAACGGAGAAGAAGTAGCGCTCGATTCCTTGCTATTCATTATTGAGTTCAAACAACAACTTGGCATTAGCGACATCGTGATGCCTACCTATCTGGAAGAAATTACCAGTACTCTCTATAGCAGCGCTTTTAAGCATAACAGAGTCGGCATCAGTGCAATGGATCTCGTGAACACTGATTTTCAGGCGCTGGAAGGGGAGATGATGGAAGGACACCCCTCTTTCGTCGCCAACAATGGCCGGATTGGTTTTGATATTGGCGATTTCCAGAACTTTAGTCCCGAAGCCGCCTCTGCTATGCATTTAGTATGGCTGGCCGCACATAAGAGCAAAGCTCACTTCGCCTGCATTGAGCAACTTAACTATCAACAGTTGCTGGAACAAGAACTAGGCACAACCACAATGGCTGAATTTGACCAGCGGTTGATCGCGCTTAATCTTAATCCAGAGGATTACTTACTGATGCCTGTTCACCCCTGGCAATGGCAGAACAAGTTGGCATCGGTGTTTGCGCCCGATATTGCTAATCAGAAATTGGTCTACCTTGGTACTGGGGCTGATACCTATCAGGCGCAACAGTCAATCCGTACCCTATTCAATCGCAGTCATCCTCAGCGATATTATGTAAAAATGGCGTTGTCTATTCTAAATATGGGATTTATGCGCGGTTTATCACCTTATTATATGGCGACGACACCGGGCATTAATGACTGGCTATTTGATTTGGTAACGCAAGATCCCGTCTTGCAACATTATCGTTTTAAAATTTTACGAGAAGTCGCCAGCGTTGGTTTCAAAAACAGCTATTACGAGCAAGCAATCAGTAGCGATACGCCTTACAAAAAAATGATGGCGGCCCTATGGCGAGAAAACCCATTGCAATTGATTGAACCTAGGCAACAAGTGATGACAATGGCTGCGTTACTGCACAGTGATCAGCAAGGGAATGCCCTGTTGCCTGCGTTAATTTCAGCATCCGGTCTGTCTACTCAGGAATGGCTACACCGCTATTTGGATAGTTATCTTGCTCCACTATTGCACTGCCTGTACGCTTACGATCTGATGTTCATGCCACACGGCGAAAACATCATTCTGGTATTGGAAGACCATGCTCCACAACACGTCTTTATGAAAGATTTGGCTGAAGAAATTCTGGTCATGAATCCCGACGCCGATTTACCGGAAAAAGCGAGTCGAGTCAAAGTAGACATGCCAGAAGAGATGAAAACACTGACCATCCTATCTGATGTGTTTGACGGTATATTCCGCTATCTGGCAGCAATTCTGGATGAACAGGGTGACTACTCACAGGATCTGTTCTGGCAGGCTGTAGCAGAATGTATTTTAAGTTATCAGCGCAACCATCCTGAGTTGAGTGAGCAATTTGTACGTTACGATCTGTTTACACCGGAGATTAAACGCTGCTGTCTAAACCGCCTACAAATAGCGAATAACCGTCAGATGCTTGATTTAGCTGATCCAGCTCAAAGTTTACAGTTTGCTGATAACCTGATTAATCCAATTGCCACATTTGGTAATGCGTAAAATATAGTAATACGTAAAATATAGTTACAGAGAACTAAGCTTCATCAGCAAATTTCTCAATTCTCTTAAGGCAGTACGATGAACAGTACTGCCTTATTTATTTACACAATTTACATATACACGTAATTTCAGTAGATTAAATTCCAGCGCCGATATTATTTCCAGTTTCAACTTACCTATAGTTGTATTCAATTATGTTATTCAGATTATTACCAGATATTCCTTACAAACTGGCAAGGTTAGCAATAAAAGCATAATATCAACAAACCATTAACCATATAAATTCACACTGATAACACATACCTTTATTTAGGAATAAAATTAAATGTCTACAACGCTATTAACCCTGGAAGAAGCCCGAAAAGTGATTGGTCATGCTTTTGTTCACGATATGCCCTTTAACCAATTATTAGGACTTGAACTAATCCGATTTGAACCGGATTACGTAGAAATACAATTCCGTAACCAAAGTAAACTAGTAGGTAATATTGCACAGGAGATTCTACATGGCGGTGTAGTTGCATCAGTGCTGGATGTATGTGGTGGATTGGTCTGCATCGGTAACGCCTTACCTCGTCTGGTACCTGCATCAATAGAAGAATTAGCAAAGCGATTATCAATAATGGGGACCATTGATTTACGCGTGGATTACCTACGCCCCGGCCGCGGTGAATTATTTACTGCCACCAGTAGTATTATCCGTAATGGCAACAAAGTTTCCGTCGCCAGAGCAGAACTACATAATGAGCAGAGAGACCATATCGCCAGTGTAACGGCGACCTATCTGGTAGGATGACAATATAATTTTAATCGCTTGCGTAATATTCAGCCCGGTGACATATTATTTTCATGTTAACGGGCTAAAAACCGGTAACACGTTTTCCACCTTCTATCTTAACATCAGGACAATATGAACAAGCCACAAACGACTAAAGGAGTACTGTACGCCTTCGGCGCCTGTTTTATCTGGGGAATCGCGCCAGTTTATTTTAAACATATCCAGCAAGTACCTGCTGACGAAATTCTGACTCATCGTATTATTTGGTCATTTTTCTTTATGTTGCTGTTGCTAACATTAACTCGTCACTGGTCACAGGTAGCCAAAATTTTCCGTCAACCTAAAAAAGTATTATTGCTGGCCGTGACGGCCACTATCATTGCCTGTAACTGGTTGATTTACATCTGGGCAGTAAACCACGGCCATATGCTGGAAGCTAGCCTGGGTTATTTTATTAGCCCACTGGTTAACGTTTTGTTCGGTATGCTGTTTCTGAGTGAGCGTTTCCGCCGCATGCAATGGGCTGCTGTTATTCTGGCCTTCACCGGCGTGTTAATCCAGCTATGGCAATTTGGTTCTATACCGGTCATTGGATTAAGTTTAGCTGTCACTTTTGCCCTGTATGCCCTGCTGCGTAAAAAAATGAATGTTGACGCTCAAACGGGCATGACGATTGAAACCCTCTGGTTACTGCCGGTTGCTGCCATTTATCTATTTGGTTTTGCCAACACTCCAACCAGTGATTTAAGTAATAACCCAATGACTCTCAATTTATTGCTGATCGCCGCAGGCATTATTACTACTGTGCCATTACTGTTATTCACCGAAGCCGCGGCTCACCTGCGTCTATCCACACTAGGATTCTTTCAGTACGTCGGCCCAACGCTAATGTTTTTGCTAGCAACCTTGGTTTATGGTGAACAGATAGGCATTGATCGTCTGATTACTTTCGGCTTTATCTGGGCTGCACTAGTGCTATTTACATTGGATGCAATGTATACACAGCGTAGAGCGCAGAGATAACAAAATAATGAGAATAACCATCAGATTAGCCAATACAACCGAACAGATCGCCCTTGAAGCGCTGCAATTACGTGCATCTCTCATGTGGGAAGAAGATAGGGAATTATTACTAGCAAATCCCCACATGATAGAACTGCCGATAAAATATATTGAAGCAGGATATGTTTATATTGCGGAGCAAGCTGATGTTATTTTGGGATTTTGTGTTGTATTACCGCTATCTGATGGAAATGCTGATAT
>NZ_JAPFCD010000050.1:0-35853 GCF_026153155.1 Photorhabdus aballayi
AAATAGCCATCACTTTTTAACTTATAATTCACATAGAAAGACGTAGGAAAACTTAAAACAATTGATAAAATAGCTATCGAACAAAAATATTTATTAAAGCTATCATGATGTTTTGGATAACGACCAGTTATATTAACAAAAATAACAAAAACCATATAATATAAAACCAAAGGAAAAGAAAAAAATGTCATAAACACACTACTTGAGAATGTTATCTTTTCATCCATTAAAACCAACGAGAGCAAATACTCACTTACTATAAACATAGAAAATGACATTAAAACCAATATAAAAATTGCACAAATAATACGTACTATTTTTCTTTTATTATCCACAAACATATCACTCATATCAATCACACAGTTTAATATCTTTTACATATTTATTCGGTGACATCCAAGATATCTTTTGGCATATCAAGTAATTCTCACTCCTCAGTTTATAATTCACATAAAAAGATATAGGAAAACTCAAAAAAAACGCAACAATAGCTATCACACCAAGATATTTAACATAAGAATCATGATACCTTGGGATACGCGCTGTTAAATTTAAATAAATAGAACAAACCAAGAAATAAAAAACCAATGGGAAAAAAAATGCAATTATTATTCCATTGGAAAAAGAGATTACCTCAGCCATTGTAATCAATGAAAATAGACTATCAACAGAAGCAAACATACCCAAAGATACCAAGGACAATACAAAAATCGCCAAAATAATATGAATTATTTTTCTTTTACTATCCACAAACATATCACTCATATCAATCACATAGTTTAATATCTTTGACATAGGTATTCGGCGACATCCAGGATATTCTTGGGCATACCAAATAGTCATCACTTTTCAGTTTATAGTCCACATAGAAAGAGACAGGAAAACTCAAAAAAACTGAAACAATAGCTATCACACATAAACATTTCACATAGGCGTCATGATTCTTTGGATAACGCTTTGCTAAAGAAAGATAAACAGCCGAAACCACAAAATAAAAAATAAAAGGAAATGAAAAAAAAACATCACAACACCACCTGAAAATGTTATTTTTTCATCCATTAAAATCAACGAAAGCAAATATTTACTTACTATAAACATAGAGAACGACATTAAAGACAATATGAAAATTGCGCAAATAATGTGTATTATTTTTCTTTTACTATCTACAAATATATCACTCATATCAATCACATAACTTAATATCTTTTACATAGGTATTCGGCGACATCCAGGATATTCTTGGACATACCAAATAGCCATCACTTTTTAACTTATAATTCACATATAAAGACGTAGGAAAACCTAAAAAAAATGAAACAATAGCTATCGCCCCCAAATATTTATTAAAACCATCATGATGTTTAGGATAACGGCCAGTTACATTAACAAAAATAACAAAAATAACATAATAAAAAACCAAAGGAGAAGAAAAAAATATCATAAAAACACCACCTGAGAATATTATTTTTTCATCCATTTTAATTAAAGAATTTAAATTCCCTCCCGTCAAAAAGAAAGTGAATGACGTTAGAATAAAAATAAAAAGAGCGCAGATGATATGTATAACCTTTCTTTTATTTCCCATAATTCCCCCAGTTATGAAGAAATTGGTTGAAATTAGCCTCTGTAGATCTTGGTTTCCTTTCCACTTCTGTTCTGATTAAATTAATTACATTCTCGCTAATTTTAAATCTTTTATCTATAATATCAAGTGCATATGTCATTCCAAAACCTACAATAAATACAACAAAAGCCACACCAACTACACTGGCACCAGCAATAGATGTAGCTATCATTACAGCCCCAAAAGCCCAAGCAACACAGGCTGTTATTACTGTCTTAGCCAAATCTACCGCAATATTACCTAAAAAATCAGCCAAAGTGTATTCATCCTTAAACATAAGCTCAACCGTTCGATAAGCCGCAGAAAAGAATATACTGAATTTCATTCCCTTAACTATGCCACTATTCAGTCCTTGCTGCCCAATCCCCATAGATATCACCTTCATGTTAGAAGCTTTATATCTTGAAGCAGTGATGATTTTCCTAACTCCCGCATAACCTGATATTTTGATATATCTATTCCCGTCTTTACCAACATACTCTGTCGCTTTAATCCCTAATTTCTTAAATTCTCCTATAACATTAACAAGATCAAAAGAATCATGTATGTTACCCGCATATGGCGATATCGGATCGGTAATTTCAAATATTTTCTTTATAAATGGACTTTTGGGTTTTGGCGAATCAATATCTTCCAGAACATCTTTCGCTTCATCTAACGAGAGTAGCGCAATATAGGTTGTATTCTCCCTTAGCTGCTTTTCGAGACCAATAGCATCAAAGAATTCATGCTGAGGTTTTAATTGGTTAGTCCCAACATGACCTCTCAGGAAATCCCCCATACAGCCCTCCCAAGAGGGGTTGTACTTTTTATATGTCATTGTGAAGCCCTTTCCATATTCTTAAAATCATCGCATTAGTGTTTAACCGCCGGAGTTTCCAATTTGAGTGAAAGAACCCGGCCATCTGAAATCTTCATGTCGATCGCACAGGCTTGCGTTGACAGCAATAGGTTAAAACACTGCATCATCATCATTGCCAATTTTTCTTCTGGGATTAACGGGCTATTCACTAATACGTCAGTGAGTTGCTGTAATAACTGTTCTCTATCTCTATCGTTCATACGGCTAATCCTATTAACAATTAAAAGCTCAGGTGTAGCACTATATTACATAAAAAATAGCCATGTCGACTATATAATAGCAAAAAAT
The DNA here is from genome assembly GCF_026153155.1 of Photorhabdus aballayi. Classification (NCBI taxonomy): domain Bacteria; kingdom Pseudomonadati; phylum Pseudomonadota; class Gammaproteobacteria; order Enterobacterales; family Morganellaceae; genus Photorhabdus; species Photorhabdus aballayi. Next base: position 2,775 of record NZ_JAPFCD010000050.1, read on the forward strand.
TTCAAGCCCGTTTTTTATATCACTATTACTATCCTTAAAGAAAAAAATTCAACATTGAACTATTAATTTCTTTATATTTTAGTGTTAAGGTCGTACTTTCACCGCCTGGTCATACAGTCTCAGGTAATTCAATTAAAGAAGTTGTATGGTAATTACTTATGTCACACATAATTTATTTATCTTTAGATGGTAAGAAACAAGGTTTAATTTCTGCCGGTTGTTCAATGCTAGACTCTATAGGAAACCGATACCAAAAGGGGCACGAAGATCAAATACAGGTATTGAATTTAAATCACTCGATAACTCGCGAAAAAAATGTCGCTCATCATCCGATACAATTTATCAAGCCAATAGATAAATCATCCCCGCTGTTAGCAGCCGCAATATCTTCAAACGAACTACTGAATGCGATTTTCTTCTTTTACAGAACAAATCTCGCTGGACAATTAGAACTTTTCTATGAGGTCAAATTAATAGAAGCGAGTATTGTTGACATTTCTTGCGTCTACCCGAATTCAATAAATAATAATGAAATGATGCCTTACGAAAAAGTCTTTCTAAAATATAGATCTATATCCTGGAATCACATAACTGCCGGCACATCTGCCTATAGTATATGGGATGATAGAGTTTATTAAAAACAAACCAAGTTAAGTATATATAAATATATATGTTCAGACCGCTGATAAACCTCGTTTAAAATAGCGAGGTTTGTTCTTTTCATTGTGAAAAATATTCTGACCGATTTTCCCCACCAGGCCAATTTGATCATTCACAAATGAGATATTTTTAACATGTCTATACCTAATAGATTTCGAGTTGCAGCGCGGCGGCAAGTGAACGAATCCCCAGGAGCATAGATAACTATGTGACTGGGGTGAGTGAAAGCAGCCAACAAAGCAGCAGCTTGAAAGATGAAGGGTATATAAGCTCTGTCTGGTGAGCGAAACTTAATTTAGAACAACATATCAGATAGAAAACCAGCACTTTGTCAATAATCTGTCGGCAATTGTGCCACAGCCTGTGGCACAATTGCCGTGAGGTCACAATATTCAGATGATCAAAGGCAATGCCTATCCCGGCAGAACTCGGCTGTCAGCAACTTCAAGAACAGTTACCCGTACCTCAATCGGAACTGGTACAGCAAACCCTGAATGTTGAGGGGTATAAGGTTTATTCGTAGGTTGAACTATCACAGCCATCAACATAGGAGCATCAACACTATACCCAATGGATTTCAAGATGCATCGCGACGGCAAGGGAGCGAATCCCCGGGAGCATAGATAACGATGTGACCGGGGTGAGTGAGTGCAGCCAACAAAGAGGCAACTTGAAAGATGACGGGTATATAATCAATCCCTTAAATCTTGATACATTCATGCTATCTGCCTTTTATATTCCTTTAGGAAAATAATATGAAAACCAATCTCAGCAACATGATAACCGAAAGCCGCAATCCAGCCAGTGCCAACATTGATACTTTGCCAACCCTTGAAATGCTAAAACTAATTAACAATGAAGATAAAAAAGTCGCACTAGCAGTAGAACAAACTTTGCCGAAGATCGCTGAAACGGTAGATAAAATTACCGAAGCATTCCGTCAGGGAGGCCGTTTAATTTATATCGGCGCCGGTACATCGGGCCGGTTAGGGATTTTGGATGCCAGTGAATGCCCTCCAACTTATGGCGCCAAACCGGAACAAGTGGTTGGGTTAATTGCCGGAGGGCATCAGGCCATTCTACATGCAGTTGAGAATGCAGAAGATAACCAACAACTAGGCGCAAATGATCTTCAAGCGCTAAACTTTAACTCAAAAGATGTATTGGTTGGCATTGCCGCCAGCGGCCGCACACCTTATGTCTTGGGTGCAATGGCGTATGCGAAATCCGTTGGCGCCGCCGTTGCCTGCATTAGCTGTAACCCGGAAAGCCCGATGACACAAGCAGCCGATATTGCTATTACACCGATAGTTGGGCCGGAAATCGTCACAGGTTCATCACGAATGAAAGCCGGTACAGCACAAAAGCTAATTCTGAATATGCTGACCACCGGCGCCATGATCCGTACAGGTAAAGTTTATGGCAACCTGATGGTGGACATAGAAGCGACGAATGCCAAGCTGGTTGAAAGGCAGAAAAATATCGTTATGGCCGCCACAGAATGCAATCGTGAACAAGCTGAACAGGCCCTGGCAGAATGTGATGGACATTGTAAAACCGCCATTGTGATGATTCTGGCTGGAGTCAGTGTTCAACAAGCAAAGGTTTTACTGGAAAAACACCACGGTTTTATTCGACCGACGATCTCAGCCGTTCGGTAACGACTTCCTTGCTGAGAAGGAGTAAGAAGATGGCTAAAATTAATCAGACAGTCATTGCCCAGATCCTTAAAGCTATCGGCAATGCAGATAATGTGGCGCAATGTGGCAACTGTATGACCCGCCTACGGCTAACGCTACGCGATAATACAAAAGTGGATCAAGTCGCGTTAAAACAGATCCCCAATGTGTTAGGTATTATCGAAAGCGCCGATCAGTTTCAGATTGTGCTTGGGCCGGGAAAAGCCCAAGCGGCGGCTGAAATAATGAATGAATTGCTAACTTCTTCTCCCCATACAGAACAATCAAAACCAAGCGGCACCGATTTAACCGATATTGCTTCTGCCAATAAAAAGCAGCTTAAAGAGAAACAGGTAAGTGCAGTACATAAATTCTTGACCAAATTCGCTACCATTTTTACTCCACTGATACCCGGTTTTATTGCCGTTGGTCTGCTTCTCGGCTTTGCTACTTTATTTGAACAAATAGCCATTCAGGATGTTGAGCACCCTAATATTGTTTTGGTTGAAATCATTGGCTATATGAAAGTTTTCAGTAAAGGCATGTTCAGCTTTCTAAGTATTCTGATCGGTTATAACACGCAAAAAGCATTTGGTGGATCAGGAATAAACGGCGCTATTATCGCTTCGCTGTTCGTCCTCAGTTATAACCCAGACGCCACCAGCGGTTTCTATTCCGGTATTTCTACTTTCTTTGGTTACAGTATCGATCCACGCGGCAATATTATCGGCGTTCTTATCGCCGCTATTCTGGGAGCATGGGTAGAACGACAAGTTCGTAAAATCATTCCAGATAATCTGGATATGATCCTCACTTCGGCTATTACTCTGTTAATCATGGGAGCCATTGCCTTTATTCTTATCATGCCACTGGGAAGTTATCTGTTTAGCGGTATGTCATGGTTGTTTCTTCATCTCAACGGCAATCCTTTTGGTACAGCAATATTAGCGGGGCTATTTTTACTCGCTGTCATGTTTGGTGTTCACCAAGGATTTGTGCCGGTCTATTTCGCTCTCATGGACGCACAAGGCTTTAATTCTCTGTTCCCAATCTTAGCAATGGCAGGCGGCGGACAAGTTGGCGCCGCGCTGGCGCTGTATGTCAAAGCGAAAAAAGATTCTCTGCTACGCACGCAGATAAAAGGCGCCATTATTCCAGGCTTTCTCGGCATCGGTGAACCCTTGATTTACGGCGTCACACTTCCACGAATTAAGCCCTTTATCACCGCCTGTTTGGGCGGTGCCGCCGGGGGTTTCTTTATCGGTTTGGTGGCTTATTTGGGATTACCTGTTGGGCTGAATACGGTTCTTGGTCCATCTGGATTGGTAGCACTGCCACTGATGACCTCAAACAGTGGTATTTTTGTCGGAATGGCAGTGTATGCCGCCGGGCTAGTGGTTGCTTATATCAGCGGCTTTGTCATGACTCTGCTATTTGGCAGTAAAAATGTCGATTTAACCTGATGATAGCGAATGAACTTTTTCATTGACCTCACAAAAATAACGTGGCTTGTCACCCAGAATCGTTGCTCGGTGCATAATCCTGCGCTGAGGCAGGTAATCCGCATTAGCATAGTGTTGAGTCACCCGGTTATCCCAAATAGCAATGTCATCCTCCTGCCAGCGCCAACGTACCTGAAACTCAGGTTTAGTAACATGAGCAAATAGAAAGTTCAAAATCGCTTCACTCTCTTTATCACTGAGACCAACAATCCGGGTGGTGAAGCCTTCATTAACAAACAGCGCTAAACGACCAGAAACAGGATGTGTTCTGACAACTGGATGTGACAAAGGCGGGTTCTTCTCTTTACCCGCTAACCAGCGCTGATGTAGCTCTTGAGAACTGCGATGCCGATGTTCAGGAAAAGATTTAGTGAAATCATGCTCCGCCTCAAGTCCTATCAACAATGTTTTGAAAGGCTCTGACAATGCTTCGAACGCAGCGATACCACTGCACCACAGCGTATCTCCACCAAACGGCGGGACTTTTTTAGCGGCGAGAATCGCGCCCATCGGTGGTGTTTCAATGAAAGTCACATCCGTATGCCAGTTATCATTATCAGGCGGATTGTTGTCATGGGTATCTAAAACAATAATCTCCTCACTTTCTGGTGTATGAGGGTAAACCGGGTGAATATGTAAATCACCAAATTGACCGGCCAAATCACGTTGCTGTATTGGCGTAATAGGTTGATTACGAAAGAATAATACCTGATGCTTTAATAGCGCGTGATACAGTTGTTCAAACTGAATATCTGTCATCGGTTTAGTGAGATTGGTCTGTTCCACAAGTGCGCCAATATAAGGTCCTAATGGGATAATTTTCAGACGTTCATTCATGACGGTTTACTCCATGCCACGGCATTAAGTGACGTTGAATGGCCCGCAATCCTAACTCTAAGCCACATGCAATCAATGCAATGACAATGATACCCGCCACCACCATATCGGTTGCCAAAAACTCACCCGCCGATTGCACCATAAAGCCTAGCCCTTGTGTGGCGGCAATCAGTTCTGCGGCGACTAAAGTCGACCAACCAACACCAAGGCCGATACGCAGACCTGTCAATAGCTCCGGCAAGGCATTAGGAAAGATAACGTGTTTCAACAATTGCCAGCGACTGGCGCCCAACGCCTGTGCAGCTCTTATTCGCACTTGCTCAACATTCTGTACCCCCACCACGGTAGACAAGGTAACCGGCGCGAAAATTGCTAGCCAGATCAGTAAAACCTTTGAGGTTTCTCCAATCCCAAACCAGATAACAATCAAGGGTAAATAAGCTAATGGTGGAACAGGTCGGTATAGTTCAATCAAAGGATCTATCACCGCCCGAATTTTTTCATTCAGCCCCATTGCTATTCCTACCGGAATAGCAATGGCTACCGCGGCTAATAAAGCCAACAACATTCTGCTCAGACTGGCTGCTAAATGTTGCCATAACGTCGCCCCCATAAACCCTTGTTCACTCGCTGCGGTCATTAGTTGATGTACCACCTGACCCGGCGCCGGTAATAATACGGATTCAATCAAGCCAAATGTTGTCACCAGCCACCAGATAAATAATAAAGTAACAACGGTAACCAATCGCCATAGCACCCCAACAGGAATCGGTTCAAAACGTCTTTTACTATTTTTCAGCAGGGTCACTACTCCGATTTCCCGCTCTTGATAAAGGTTCATACCAAAACCCTCCGGTATCTGAACACGCGTTCCAGCACATATTCACGGCAGATAATAAAATTAGGATCAGATTTAATGCTGCGGCTACATTCCCCATCAGCAAATCGTTGACCAAAATCGAGGGTAATCCGTTCAACAATTCTTCCCGGCGAAGATTCCATTAAATACAGATCATTTGCCATGAATATGGCTTCCTCAATATCGTGAGTAATCAACAGACACTGTTTTTTACTGTCACGCCAGATAGTCAGCAGCAGCTCCTGCATCTGTTCTCTGGTATAAGCATCCAGCGCAGCAAACGGTTCATCCAGCAGTAATAGTTGAGGTTCCACCGCCAATGCACGCGCAATACCTACCCGCTGTCGCTGCCCGCCAGACAGTTGCCAAATATATTTATCTTCGTGATCACTCAAACCAACCTGATGAATGATCTGACGAGCGGTCTGCAATCGTTGTTTCTTAGGCACACCAGCAAATTTCAGCCCCAACGCCACGTTATCCAACACATTCAGCCACGGCATCAATCCCTCATGTTGAAACACCACACCACGTTCTATGCCGGGGCCAGTTACTGGTTTACCATTCAGCCAAATATCACCGGAACAAGGCGTGAGAAAACCCGCAATTAGATTCAATAAGGTTGTTTTGCCACAACCGGATGGCCCAAGGATCACCACAAATTGCCCGGCGGTAATATCAAAACTAATATCACGAAGCACTTCTTTGTCCTGATATTTAGCCGTTAATCCACTAATCTGTAACATCGTTCCCTCCTGTCATGGTTGACGCAACAATCTCCCTGACAAATTTATCTGTTACATAATCCTGATAATTATCAGCAGCCTGTGAAACTTTACCTTGCTGTTGCAGAAATTTAGCCGTATCACGAATCACTTTCGCCATTTCTGACCTTAATAAATTCAACTGTTGATCAGCGTTCAGATAACGATTGGTGAGTATCCATTGACTGATTTTGTCCTCCGATAAACCACTCAATCTCGACACCGCAGTAATATTCTCTTTACTTGCCAGCCATTTTTCAGGAGAAGTCAGATAGCGCTGATTTTCATCCAGTACACTTTTCACGAACATCGTGACCAATTCAGGGTGTTGTTCAGCAAAATCATTACGAACAACCCATACGTCCAGCGTTGGCGATCCCCATTGGGCAATTTGCGCTGCATCAGTCAGTACACGGCCTGTTGCCGCTAATTCATTCACGGCAGGTAACCAGACAAAAGCGCCATCAATATCACCACGCTTCCACGCGGCAACAATTGCTGGTGGTTGTAGGTTAATAATCTTGATTAGCTTTGGATCTATCTGCCAGTGACGCAATGCGGCTAACAGGCTGTAGTGGGCAGTAGAAATGAAAGGAACAGCAATTTGTTTGCCGATAAGATGAGTAGGTTCAGTGATTTTTTGATTAACAATCAATGCTTCTGATTGCCCTAACTGGGAAGCAATGAGAAAAATTTTTACCGGCAATTTTTGGCTGGCAGCAACCGCTAATGGACTAGAACCCATATTGCCTATCTGCACATCACCAGAAGCTAACGCTCGTAGCACAGCAGAACCACTGTCAAATTTCCGCCATTGCACATCAACACCAGATTGCCGGGCAAAATCGCCGTTATATTGGGCTACTTTTGCTGGCTCTGGTGAAGTTTGATAAGCAATCGTTACTTGCTGACGGTTCGCCTGAACAGCAGGAATCAATAGCAAGAACGCCAGAAAAAAAAGATAAACTACAAGAGCGGATCTACCCACTTAAACACCTCCAATGTCATAAAAAGACGAGGTACGTCAGAATAAGTGTTGTAGATATTTGCCAAAGTAAAAAAGAATAAAATAATATTTTCTATAACTAAAAACGCAATTAGCTGACTAAATTACCCAAGCCAAATCAGTGGCACACAAGTTGCCGTCAATATGCCCATTATAATATTGAAAATAAACCAAGCATTGCGACTACGGAGCAACGACCCTATCAACGAACCAAAACCCGTCCACACCATGCCGCACAAGAAATTAATAAACATCACCGCAATGCTGATCACGATGATGGAATAGAGGTAGTGATCACCGGCAATACTGTAGCTGCCAACAGCCCCCAACCCCATCAGCCAAGCTTTCGGATTCAAAAACTGCAATAACCAACCTTGATACCAGCGCACCGGCTTGATAACCGCGCTATCTTTGACATCCAGACGCCGGTAACTGGCTGTTGCCGTTTTCCATGCTAACCATAGCAAATAGAGACTACCTGCGATTTTCATGACGGTGTGAATAGCAGGATAGATCAACAGCAATGTCGCTATTCCGAAAGCAGCCAGATATAAAATCGTCTGCATGCCCAGAACAACGCCAAAGAGCAATCCCAAAGAGCGGATAAAGCCAAAGTTAGCACCTGATGAAGTCAGCAACATGTTGTTTGGACCCGGCGTAATGGCAGAAATAAACAAAAAAGTTGTTAATGAAAAAATCAGGCTTGCTGTCATGAAGAGTTACCTTTCATCCTGAATAATGGCGTTTCCCTTTAACAGAAAATATCAGTATGTTATTCACCATACAAGATAACTAATCAATTTAACTCGAAACCATTATGACTGATATCTTTCGTCCTCTAACCGGAGCCAGTAATCCGCATTTGCAGACACTACTCCCGCGTCTGGTGCGGCGGTATCCCGAACTGCAACCATATTGGCAACGGCTTAATTTACCAGATAACGATTTTGTTGATCTGGCATGGAGTGAAGATCCCGCCACCGCAGCACACAAGCCACGATTGATCCTGTTTCATGGTCTGGAAGGCAGTTTCCACAGCCCTTATGCCCACGGTTTGCTTCATATCTGCCAAGAAAAAGGCTGGCTTGGCGTTGTCATGCATTTTCGCGGGTGCAGTGGTGAACCGAACCGCCAAAAACGTCTCTATCATTCTGGCGAAACAAGCGATGCCCGTTATTTTCTGAGCTGGTTAAAACAGACCTACGGTGATGCACCCACCTCAGCCGTAGGTTATTCAGTCGGCGGTAATATGCTAGCCTGCTATCTGGCAGAAGAAAAAACCAACGCCCAGATCAATGCTGCCGTCATTGTTTCCGCCCCTTTGATGTTGGAAGCCTGTTCCCTGCGGATAGAAAAAGGATTTTCTCAGGTTTATGAACGCTATTTACTGAATAGCCTGAAACGTAATGCCACCCGTAAATTGTTACGTTACCCCGGCTCACTCCCTATCAATCTGTCTCAGGTAAAAAGATTGAAACATATTCGAGAATTTGATGAAATTGTGACCGCAAAAATCCACGGCTTTAAAAATGCAGCGGACTACTACCGCCAGTGCAGCGCTCTACCGCGTCTGCCTGATATTACTGTGCCGCTGCTGATTATTCATGCTAAAGACGATCCCTTTATGGCGCCGGAAGTTGTCCCTGATCTCAAAATGTTACCTAAAAATATTGAATACCAAATGACAGAATATGGTGGACATGTCGGCTTTGTCAGCGGTTCGTTGAAGAAACCACAAATGTGGCTGGAACAACGCATCCCAAGTTGGCTGTCATCTTATCTGGAGCAACCACAATGATTATTCCGTGGCAACAACTGGAGCCAGAAACTCTGCTAAATTTGATAGAGAGCTTTGTCCTGCGGGAAGGCACTGACTATGGCGAAGATGAAAAATCGCTGGAGCAGAAGGTCGCTGACATACGCCGTCAGTTGGAACGGGGAGATGTTATGCTGGTGTGGTCTGAACTGCATGAGAGCATCAATATTGTGCCAAAAAAAATGTTCCATCCTTAATATTATGGAGTTTACTGTATGTCCGCCAAACATCCGATTATTGCAATTACCGGCTCCAGTGGCGCCGGAACTACCACCACCAGTTTAGCTTTCCGTAAGATTTTCCAGCAACTTAACATCAGCGCAGCACAGATAGAGGGAGATAGTTTCCACCGTTACACCCGTCCTGAAATGGATGCCGCAATCCGTAAAGCCAAGGAGCAAGGCAGACATATCAGTTATTTTGGGCCAGAAGCCAATGATTTTGGCATGCTGGAAAAAACCATGATTGACTATGGTGAAACCGGTGAAGGCCGCCGGCGCAAGTACCTCCATACCTATGACGACGCCGTCCCTTACAACCAGCTCCCCGGTACATTTACGCCGTGGGAATCTTTACCTAAGCAGACCGATGTGCTGTTTTATGAAGGTCTGCACGGCGGCGTTGTCACACCACAGCATAATGTCGCCAGTCATGTTGATCTGCTAGTGGGCGTCGTGCCGATTGTCAATCTTGAATGGATACAGAAACTCATCCGCGATACCGGAGAACGGGGGCATTCACAGGAAGCCGTGATGGATTCCGTCGTGCGTTCTATGGATGATTATATCAACTACATTACGCCACAATTCTCACGAACACATATCAACTTCCAACGTGTCCCTACCGTTGATACATCCAATCCATTTTCAGCTAAAGCCATTCCATCATTGGATGAAAGTTTCATTGTCATCCGCTTCCGTGATCTGACTCAAATTGATTTCCCATACTTGCTAGCAATGTTACAAGGCTCATTCGTTTCAAGCATTAATACCATCGTAGTTCCCGGCGGAAAAATGGGATTAGCAATGGAATTAATTATGACGCCATTGGTACAGCGACTGCTGGAAGGGGAAAAGATTTGTTAATCAGCGCCTGAGATAAATTTAGAAAATCCGGCACTTAAAATTTGCATCTTATATTATTCAGTTAAAAAAACAGGTAACTGAGATATTAGTTACCTGTTGTTATTTTTTGATCAAGAAATAATTTATCAATCTATATCTTTAACTTCAAAACTGTGGGTAATTTCAACTGATTTCCCCAACATCAATGAAACAGAGCAATATTTTTCCGCAGACAACATGACAGCACGTTCAACCGCTTTATCTGTTAAATCCTTACCCGTAACAATAAAATGCAGATTAATATGAGTAAACAAGCGTGGCGCCTCTTCACGACGTTGGGAAGTTAATTTTACTTCACAATCTCTTATGTCGTACCTGCCTTTCTGTAAAATAGAAACTACATCAATCGTACTGCAACCACCGGCTGCCATTAATACCATTTCCATTGGGCTCGGCGCTCTATCGCCAGCATTACCATCCATCATGATCTGATGACCAGAAGATGACTCCCCCAAAAGAGACAATCCTTCAACCCATTTTACCCGCGCTTGCATAAATACCTCTTAAGTCGTTCTTTGCATCCAAGCCTACTCTTTCAGTATTAAACTGGCAATCTAATGAGCAGTTTATTATGCTGAAACAATACAAGACAAGACAGAAGCCTTTTCCTGTGTTAAAAACAGAAGCGGGCCGGGTATATATAGGTTAAGCTCAATACGTAAGGTTCAAATTTCAGATAACCTATATAAAACCCTTATCTGTCGGTTTTTCAACAAACTAATATGTTAAGCTAGTGTCTTTATAAGCCAGCCTGACGAGAAACTTTTAGATTCTCGTGTTATTTAGGCAGCGATAACAACAGAGGATGAAGCGAATGGTTCTCGGCAAGCCACAAACAGACCCGACTCTTGAATGGTTTTTGTCACACTGCCATATTCATAAATATCCATCTAAAAGTACGCTTATTCATCAAGGCGAAAAAGCAGAGACGCTTTACTACATCGTAAAAGGCTCTGTTGCGGTTTTGATTAAAGATGAAGAAGGCAAAGAGATGATCCTCTCCTATTTAAATCAGGGGGATTTCATTGGTGAACTTGGATTATTTGAAGAGGGGCAAGAGCGTACAGCCTGGGTACGGGCCAAAAGCGCCTGTGAAGTGGCTGAAATCTCCTATAAAAAATTCCGCCAACTGATTCAGGTAAACCCGGATATTTTAATGCGTTTATCTGCCCAAATGGCAAACCGTTTGCAAACAACTTCTGAGAAAGTCGGTAATCTGGCTTTCCTGGATGTTACTGGCCGGATTGCCCAAACTTTATTGAATCTGGCGAAACAACCAGATGCAATGACCCACCCGGACGGAATGCAAATCAAAATCACGCGTCAGGAAATTGGTCAGATTGTTGGCTGTTCCCGCGAAACAGTTGGTCGTATTCTGAAAATGCTAGAAGATCAAAACTTGATCTCCGCACACGGTAAAACTATCGTTGTTTACGGTACACGTTAACGCTTGATTAATCAGCGCATAATCCTGCGCTGATTTCTCTTGTGCTTAATTACACCAACTGACTAATTGTCTGCTCCAACCGTTCCATGCCCTGAGCAAGCTCTTCTTCACTGATAATCAACGAAGGCGTGAAACGCAGTACATCACCACCCGCACTCAACAACATTAAGCCATTTGCAGCCGCCAGTTGCAGAATATCTTTAGCTTTTCCCTGATACGGCGCTTTGAGTTCCGCACCAATCAGCAGACCCTTTCCACGAATTTCACCAAATATCGAATATTTCTGATTGATATCATTCAGAAAATTCACTATTAAACTATGGCGTTTTTCAACGCCTTCCAGAACCTCTGGCGTATTAATAATATCAAAAGCAACATTTGCAACTGCACAAGCCAACGGATTACCGCCATAAGTTGTACCGTGAGTTCCCGGCATCATCGCAGACGCAATATTCTCTGTCGTCAGCATAGCGCTGATAGGGAAGCCATTTCCCAATGCTTTTGCTGTGGTAATGATGTCCGGCGTAACATCATAATGCATATAAGAAAATAGCTTACCGGTACGCCCCATCCCACTTTGCACTTCATCAAACACCAACAACACCTGATGCTTATCGCAAAGCTCACGCAACCCATGAATAAATGCCGGTGCTGCCGGTGTGACTCCCCCTTCTCCTTGAACCGGCTCCAATACAACAGCACAAGTATGGTCATCTATGACGGCCTTCACTGCATCTAAATCATTAAAAGGCACATGAATAATATCCGCGGGTTTTGGCCCAAAACCATCAGCATATTTTGGCTGACCACCCACGGAGACAGTAAATAAGGTGCGACCATGAAAACCCTGATGAAATGCGATAATTTTGGTTTTATAGGGACTGTGACGCGTAATGGCATAGTGACGAGCCAGCTTAAATGCCGCTTCATTCGCTTCCGCTCCTGAATTGGCAAAAAATACCCGCTCAGCAAAAGTCGCATCAATCAGTTTCTGCGCCAGAATCAAAGCAGGTTCATTGGTGAAAATATTACTGATATGCCAAAGTTTCTCCCCTTGCTGCTGCAAAACATCCACTAACGCAGGGTGACAATGGCCCAAAGCTATAACAGCAATTCCCCCTGCCAAGTCAATATACTCTTTCCATTGCTGATCCCATACGCGACTACCTTGCCCTCTCACCGGTATAAACTGCGCTGGTGAATAAATTGGCAACATAACTTGATCGTATGTGCTTCTATCTACTACGGTATGTCCCTTCATTTTCCCACCCGTTTTTTATATATACGCCATTCAGAAGTGAAATTATACTCACTGAATATGCATAAAAAATCAAAGATGGGCAAATGAAAAAGATGGATAAATGAAGAAATTATCGGTGTCTGGTTAATATCTCAGAAAGTTGCTCAGTAACTGGTGACCTTGTTCACTGAGAATACTTTCAGGATGGAACTGCACCCCTTCCAGCGGTAAAGTGCGATGACGAATGCCCATAATTTCATCGACGTTGCCATTATGCTGGCTCCATGCGGTGACTTCAAATGAGGCAGGTAATGTCTCTGCGGCAATCACCAACGAATGGTAACGAGTCGCAGTTAATGGCCGGTTAAGCCCTTTGAACACACCTTGCTGATTGTGGTGAATAGCAGAAGTTTTTCCATGCATCACTTCCCTGGCTTTTACCACGCTAGCGCCAAACGCCTGCCCAATTGCCTGATGTCCAAGGCAAACACCAAGAATCGGCAATTTATCCGAAAAATGAGAAATCGCAGCCAGAGAAATTCCTGCTTCATTTGGGGTACAAGGGCCTGGGGAAATCACCAAATGAGTAGGCATCAATCTCTCAATATCTTCAAGTTGCAATTCATCATTGCGCTTAACTAAAACATCTGTACCCAATTCACAAAAATATTGATATAAGTTATATGTAAAAGAATCATAGTTATCTATTATTAGTAACATAGGAGTCTATCCTACTCATTTTTATCGCTGTATTTGTTGCCCTGCCACTCCTGCAATTTGTTTATCCTGCACAACTGGCTCCAGGTAAAACGGCCTCGCGACAACGGGGCGGCTATCATAGCACATCAATATTTGTAGCATAGTACAACAAAATCAATGGCTGCTTTTTCCTCAATCAACTTACTCTCATACCCGACAAAACATATGCTCTATTCCGATATTCAATAAGTAAAGGTAATTGTTATGAAGACAAAACTGATTATAGCATCTCTTTTTTTACTATCCTTCCCCACGCTGGCTGTTACTAAAACTGCCAACATTTTCTTCCCGGAAAAAGGGGTGGTTTGTGATAAAAAAGGAAAATATTGCTCTGATCAACAAGGGCTATCGCTAAAATTAACCGAAAGGTATTTAGGGAAAAAAGCGGTAAGACACCTGAAAAAAGAGTTTGGTGATGGAAAAAATATTGACTTTTCATCTTACACTTTAAGTAATGGGGTACACTGTGAGAGTAAAGAGAAAAAATGTTACAAAGACAGATATTATCCAAGAACCGAAGTAAATAAAGAATTTACTCAAAAGATGTATGAATAACGGCAAAACTGGCCTTCATTTAATGCAGGCCAGTTTATTAATCTGATGAGAGTTAACCGGAAGACCAGAAACTGCCACAGCCAAAGTAATAGGAAAAAATCAGGGAATAATCTCCGCAGACAGAATAACAACAGATTTAACCGGTACATTCTGATATGGACCAACATTTTCCGTTTTGACTTGAGAAATTTTGTCCACAACATCCATGCCTTTTACGACCTTACCAAATACTGCATAACCAAAGTCACGCTGACCATGATCAAGGAAAGCATTGTCTGCTACATTAATAAAAAATTGACTGGTAGCGCTGTCTTTATCGGCAGTACGTGCCATAGAGATAGTTCCACGTAAATTACGCAGCCCATTATCTGCCTCATTTTTAATAGCGGCTTTAGTCGCTTTCTGCTGCAAATCTTTGGTAAAACCGCCACCCTGCACCATAAATCCAGGGATCACCCGATGGAAGATTGTATTGTTGTAATAACCCTCATTGACGTATTCAATAAAGTTTTTCGTTGTAATTGGCGCTTTCTGGTTATTTAATTCCAGTTCAATATTACCCTCCGTTGTTGTCAGCTTCACATGGGTATCTCCCGCAGCCAAAGCCAGAGGCGCCATTGCGCTCAGAGAATATGCAGTTACAAGTGCTACTAAAATACGTTTAAACATTCTGGGTTCCTATATTATTAAGGTCAACAACACAAACTAAATCAATTCTAATAATCTCTTCAACATCGTGCTCAATATTTACCTACATTTACGCTATCAATCGACGGGGGCTTTGAAGAAAAATTCATCCTTTCAATAATAAGTTAGATTTTATTTCACAAACCGGATCGTCATCGATAACAAAATAGCAAGCTCGGTTCAACCCATCAGAAATATGTCATTATTTTTAATCCTGTCAACCAACAGTGGCTATCGGTATAATCCCCTTTGCCATATATTCAGTGCATTTCTCAGGGAGATAATCATTTTGACCATCAAAAACCACAACTATCATATGACCCGTTTTATCACGAGCGCACCTGATATTCACCATCTGCCTCAAGATATGGGCATTGAAGTCGCGTTTGCCGGTCGCTCAAATGCAGGTAAATCTAGCGCTCTGAATGCTCTGACGAAACAGAAAAGCCTCGCCCGTACCAGTAAAACGCCCGGTCGAACTCAACTCATCAATTTATTCGAGGTAGAAGAAGGTATTCGCCTGGTTGATTTACCAGGCTATGGCTATGCCGAAGTACCGGAAGAGATGAAACGCAAATGGCAAAAAGCATTGGGTGAATATCTGCAAAAACGAGAATGCCTGATCGGGCTGGTCGTGCTGATGGATATCCGTCACCCATTGAAAGATCTTGATCAACAGATGATCCAATGGGCAGTCGCCATGCAGGTACCGGTTATGGTGTTGTTGACTAAAGCCGACAAACTGGCATCGGGTGCCCGTAAAAGTCAACTGAATAAGGTTCGTGACGCCCTGCTGACACTTAATGGGGATATTCAAGTGGAATATTTCTCGACCCCGAAAAAAATCGGTATCGATAAACTACAACAGAAACTGGATATATGGTTCAGCCAGAAAGCCGTTCAAATTGACAGCCATTGTTAATCCATCCTTTCTTTATTCTCTCACGTATTAAATTCAGATGAAAAAAATGCCCCAGTCAAAATTAAATTGACTGGGGCAGCTAATATTCAGCTAAATCCGATTACGTGAAGTAAAAGGTCTGAAAGATAGAACATCTTACCTCTGTACCCTACGCTGATAACTCTACCCTATTTTATGTATTAGAAAAAGCCTTTTTGTAATTTATTTTCATAAATTATCTCGATTCAGCTAGGAATTTTGCTCATTTTGACGCCGTTAAATGTAGTTTAATTACATATTTATGCGATCTGGATCTAAATATGCATTACATGAACAACAAATCGGTATGAGTAAATACAAAAAATTTATTTAACTAATAATATTACTTAGTGAAAATAAAATAGCTGTTACACTCCCTCCCAATGGGCATGGTTTTTCGTATAAACGCCTTGTGGACTAAGAATAAATCCGATACGACCTTAACCAGGAGAATAATAATGAACCAACATGATAATGTTTCATTAGATACAAGTAACAATAGTAACTCTCTATTAGAATGGGAAGAAAATGTCTATTGCAGCAATAACATAGCCCTCGCATCCACCATCGGAGCAACCGCTATGTTATTGCAGAATGGCAGTGTAATTACCTGGGGACTGCCACATCTTGGCGGTCAAGTCCCACCCGACATTGCGGCATTACGGGATATCGTTAGCTTAAGCTCAACACAATACGCATTCGCGGCTTTACGAGCAGACCGCAGCGTAGTCGTTTGGGGAGATACAGTTAACGGCGGACAACTTCCCCCTGACATTGCTCAACTAAAGGATATCGTTAGCCTGAGCTCAACGGCTAGCGCTTTCTCAGCTCTACGAGTAAATGGTAGCGTAGTTGCTTGGGGACATGATCGTTATGGCGGTCAAGTGCCACCCGATATTGCCCAACTACAGGACATCATCAGTGTAACTTCAGCAGGTAATTCTTTCCTAGCTCTACGGGCAAACCGCAGCATAGTTGCCTGGGGGATTTTAACTGGAGTGCTCCCACCTGAAATTACCCAGCTACAGGATATCGTCAGCATACTTGGCAAAAGCGACTGGTACTCTACCTTCGCGGCCTTACGGGCAAACCGCAGTGTGGTTGCTTGGGGATACTCACTTTTTGGCGGTCAGGTTCCACCAGAAATTGCTCAATTACAAGATATCGTTAGCCTGAGTCAAACAGGCTTAGCATTCGCAGCCATACGAGCAAACCGCAACGTGGTTGCCTGGGGAAATGCAAGCAGGAGCGGCACAGTTCCTCCTGCCATTGCCCAACTACAGGATATTATTAGCTTGACCGGTTCGGGCGGCACATTTATAGCTCTGCGGTCAAACCGTAGTATTGTCGCCTGGGGAGACACACCAATCCCTTCAGAAATTGCTGCATTAAACGATATCGTTGACCTCATCACAACAAGTTCAGCTTTCACAGCCCTACGAACAAATCGTAGCGTGGTTACTTGGGGAATAATAGAGAGTGTTGAACGGATCGAATATGATGCAGCCAAGGTACAGAATGTCATCAGCCTAAGTGCATCAAGTGATGCCTTTGCAGCCCTACGAGCAGACCGTAGCGTAGTCGCCTGGGGAGACATATACAATGGTGGAAAAATTCCACCCGAAATTGCGAACTTAAAAGACGTTATCAGCCTGACGTCAACGCCCCGTAGTTTTTCGGCCTTGCGAGCAAATGGCAAGAGAGTAGGCTGGGGGGGAGGAGATTTTGTAGCGCATGGAGAATATGACTAATACATCATTGCACATGGCTCATAACCACTTAGCATGTTAGATCGTCAAAGAGAGGGAAGACTTAACATACTGCGTTGGCATCAGGAAGACCCAATGTCCCAACGCAGTTGCTGATGTTTTTAACGTATTAGCTCAGCCTATCGTTTATTAAGCTGGCATATCAATGCGCCTGATCCCAATTGTCACCAATACCTACATCTACTTTAAGTGGAACATCAAGCACCATACTCTTCTCCATCAATTCACGAATTTTCTGTTCCGCATATTCAAGTTGTGACTCATGGACTTCGAATACCAGCTCATCGTGAACCTGCATAATCATACAAACTTTTGGCGCTTCACTGACAATCCAGTCATCCACCGCAATCATTGCTTTTTTGATGATATCCGCCGCCGTTCCCTGCATTGGCGCGTTAATAGCTTCACGTTCTGCTGCCTTACGGCGCATGGCATTGCGAGATTTGATATCTGGCAGATAAAGGCGACGACCATCCAGCGTTTCAACGTAACCCTGCTCTTCCGCTTGTTTACGAGTACGCTCCATATACGCCAATACTCCCGGATAGCGCTCAAAATAGAGATCCATATAACGCTGAGCTTCACCGCGAGGAATACCTAACTGACGGGAAAGACCAAATGCACTCATACCATAGATCAAACCAAAGTTAATCGCCTTAGCACTACGGCGCTGCTCACTGGTTACCTGTTCCAGCGGCAAACCAAAGACTTCCGCCGCCGTTGCCCGGTGAATATCTTGCCCTTCAGCAAATGCCTTCAACAACCCTTGATCCTGAGACAAATGAGCCATTATCCGCAACTCAATCTGAGAATAG
This sequence comes from Photorhabdus aballayi, assembly GCF_026153155.1. Lineage (NCBI taxonomy): Bacteria > Pseudomonadati > Pseudomonadota > Gammaproteobacteria > Enterobacterales > Morganellaceae > Photorhabdus > Photorhabdus aballayi. The sequence goes on from NZ_JAPFCD010000050.1 coordinate 21,234, forward strand.
TCAGCGGCCATAATCCGGTAACTTTCAGGAGCCACAAATGCCTGACGAATACGGCGGCCCTCTTCATTGCGGACAGGAATATTTTGCAAATTAGGATCACGTGAAGAGAGACGTCCAGTTGCCGTTACCGCTTGGTGATAGGAAGTATGCACTCGTTTGGTCAGCGGGTGGACCATCTGCGGTAATTTATCGGTGTAAGTGGATTTCAATTTTGCCAATCCACGATGCTCTAAGATCACTTTCGGCAATGCATGAGTATCCGCCAGCTCTTCCAATACCTCTTCATTAGTGGATGGCGCACCATTTGGCGTTTTCTTTACCACCGGCAATTGCAATTTTTCAAACAATATCGTCTGTAACTGTTTTGGCGAAGCCAGATTGAAAACCTCACCTGCCAATTCATGTGCTTCTTTTTCCAATTCATCCAGACGGGCAGTGATCTCTTTTGAATGCTCAGCCAAAATATTTGCATCAATTAGCACACCTGTACGTTCCATACGGGAAAGCACCATGACCAGTGGCATTTCTGTTTTCAGGAACACCTTTTCTAGTGTCGGTTCTTTCTCCAATTGCGGCCACATCACCTGGTGCAGCAACAAAGTGACATCTGCATCTTCCGCGGCGTACATTGCAGCTTGTTCTACCGGGATTTGATTAAAAGTGAGCTGATTTTTACCTTTACCAGCAATCTCTTCAAACGTCGTAGTCTTATGATTCAAATGGCGTTCAGCCAAACTATCCATATCATGCCGACCCATGCCTGCAACGCTATTAAGTACGTAAGATTCCAGCATGGTATCGTAGGCAATGCCTTGCAGTTCAATACCGTAACGCGCCAACACGCCACGATCAAACTTAATATTCTGACCAATTTTCAGCAGGTTACTATCTTCAAGCAACGGTTTTAATGTAGCCAGCACAACTTCTCTGTCAAGTTGTTCCGGCGCGCCCAGATAGTCATGGCCTAAAGGTAGATAAGCCGCATCGCCGGCAGAAATTGCGAATGACATACCCACCAGATTAGCAGTCAAAGTATCAAGGCTGTCAGTTTCGGTATCAAAAGCAAAAACTGGCGCTTTTTTCAGCTTCTCAATCCACTCATCAAAGCTTTTCTGATCAAGAATAGTCTGATAATTATCAGAAGAAAGCGTGGCCGCAACAGATTTATCTTCTGTCGGAGATGATTCATCATTGCCAGTAGATGCTGGTTTTTTGCCTTTCTCCGCCAGCCAATCGCCGTTTGCCACATCACTTAACCAGCGTTTGAACTCATAACGAGAAAACAACTGATGCAGTTTCTCCGTATCAAGCTCTTTGACTGACAAAGCAACACAAGTCTTATCCAATTCAACATCGGTTTTAATAGTTGCCAATTTATAAGAGAGATAAGCAACATCTTTATGCTGCACTATCTTATCCGCCAGCGTTTTCGCCCCACGGAAACTGAGCCCGGCAATTTTATCCAGATTGGCAAAGATATCATCCATGCCACCAATCCCTTGCAGTAATCCCAGTGCGGTTTTTTCTCCCACCCCAGGTACGCCAGGAATGTTGTCAGAAGAGTCTCCCATCAATGCCAGAAAATCGATAATCAGATTTGGCGGCACACCATACTTTTCAACGACCTCTTCCGGCCCCAAGATGGTGTTATTCATGGTATTGATCAGAGTGATATTTGGCGTTACCAATTGCGCCATATCTTTATCGCCAGTGCTGATAAGTACCGCACGCCCCTCTTTTTCCGCCTGTAACGCCAAAGTCCCGATAACATCATCAGCTTCTACTCCTGGCACCACCAGCAATGGTAACCCCATAGCTTCGACCATCTGATGTAGCGGCTCTATCTGAGTACGCAGATCATCCGGCATAGGAGGACGATGAGACTTATACTCAGCGAACAATTCATCACGAAAAGTTTTGCCTTTAGCATCAAATACCACCGCTACATGGCTTGGTTTGTACTGCATTATCAAGCTGCGTAGCATATTCAATACGCCATACATAGCTCCGGTCGGTTCACCTGCGCTATTCGTCAGCGGAGGAAAAGCATGATAAGCACGATAAAGGTATGAGGAGCCATCAACCAAAATCAGGGGATTGTCTGCTATCTGAGCCATAAATCTTCTTCATTATCTGTATCTGTTACGGGTGTGATAAGGAAATAGGATGCCACAGCAAGAAGTAGGAAACGAATTTTATGTGAATTTTCTTTACTGAAACCCGATTCAGATACTCACATCCTACCATAAATTCTGTGGATAACTTTGTGTATAGATATTACAAGTTCTATTTAGGCATTAACCGTTGATAAAAAAAACTTATTAACCTCAGGTAAAAAATCAATGACTTATAATCTTAGTCATTAAACTGTCATATTGCCTTATAGATCACAGAGTTGTGGATATAACCAAAGTTTGTCTTACAAAAAAGTCTTTCTGATACACATTGTGCCAAAGGTTCTCACTCCGGCACATGCTTACGTCATTCTATTTCAGCACCATCAAAATTACTTCTTATTTAACAGGAAGTTAACAACGTCTGAATAGGATTTCGCATAGTTATCAGCAGAAGGGGCATCAATACCGTCACTTTTCACCATATACTTGCCGTTAACAAACATTGCCGGTACACCTCGCAGTTGCAAATCCTGAGCGGCTTTTTGTTGCTTAACAACTAAGGATTTCACCACAAAACTACTCATGGCAGCATCATAATCCTCAGCCGTCACCCCGGCGTTGATAAAGGCATTGCGAATATCATTCGGAGTCTTAATAGCCAGTGTTTTCTGAATACCCTCAAACAGCACCGGAGTCACTTTGTCTTCAACACCCATTGCCATTGCCGCAGCCCAAGCAGTAGTCAATTCTTTACCCAGCGGCCCTAAAAAATCCACATGATAACGAACAAGTTTTGTCCCTTCCGGTAAATTCTGTTTCACCGTGTGAGGAACTTTAAAAATTTCTTCAAACTGATAACAATGGGGACAATAGAAAGAGAAGAATTCCAGCACCGGCGGTTGATCCGCCACCGGCGACTTCAATTCAACATACTGTTTTCCTTCGGTAAAATTGGCGGCAGATGCGCTAAATGCCATCACCATTCCGACTAAAGCTAACCACAACTTCTTCATAACTATCTCCATGATAAACATTAATACATCGGGTTAAGCTGCAAAGGTGATTCCTGCAACAGCTTAATTTGTTCAGAAAAAAGTGACGTCTGTTTTAACCAAAAATCGGTATCTGTCATCCAAGGAAATGCCCTGGGGAACGCAGGGTCCTGCCAACGTCTGGCAACCCATGCCAAATAATAGATCATCCGCATAGCACGCAATGGCTCTATTAATGACAACTCCTTCGGATCAAAATCTGCAAATTCACTATAGGCTTCCAACAGTGTATCTAACTGCAATAGCTGTTCCTGACGGGAACCATGAAGCAACATCCATAAATCCTGCATTGCCGGACCGTTACGCGCATCATCAAGGTCAACAAACCAAGCTTCGTCACGCCACAAGATATTACCCGGATGGCAGTCACCATGAAGCCTCAATATTTGCCAATCATCGCGCCAATTTGATGCTACGACATCGATCAAATCATCCAATACCGCCAAAAATTGTCTTTTCTGTCCCGCAGGAACCAACTCACATGTAGCCAAATATTGTCGTGGTTGATGCAGATATTCATTTAACCCGATAGTTGGACGAGAAGTGAATTTTTGCTGGCGACCAATCTGATGAATTCTTCCTAGCAAACGCCCTACATCTTCTAACTGAAAGAGATTATCGGATTCATACTGACGCCCCCCGATACTTGGAAAAACGGCAAAAAAGAAATCATTAAAAGTCAGTAAAGTTTGCTCATTAAATACCAAAGGCGCCGCAACAGGTAAACCAGCCTGTTGTAATGCCGAAGCAAAATTATGCTCTTCTTGAATCTGTTGCTGATCCCAACGTAGCGGCCGGTAAAATTTCACAACATAACGTTTACGATCTTCATCTATAAACTGATAAACCCGGTTCTCATAACTGTTTAACTCTGTCAGACCGGAATCGATATACAGCCCGGTCTGCACCAATGCATCCATAATCAAATCCGGTGTTAATTCCCGGAAATTAAAAGCAGATTGGTTTGTTAGCACATTCTATTCTCTTGATTAATCTGTAATAACGCCACGGCACGCAATAGCTCAGTTTGAAAATCCACTTAGTGATCCTTTTCATGCCAAGTGTAAAAATTCGATCACTTCATCGAACTAATGACATTTCATACCGAATTCCTTATCAATAAAGCCTATACAAATTAACAGGGATGAGCGCATAGAGAAAGAACTGCTCTGTCAATAAGCGTAAAGATGACTCTCTTATCAGCAAGTTATCTGGTGATCTTATTCTCAAAACGCTTAGTTAAGACTAAATAATCAATCTGAAAGAAGTATATTGACGGTAACAACCACCTCAGTTGGTAAATCGAATATTATGCAACCAAAAATAAGCGGTGCAATCCTTGCTGGAGGTCGTGCCACCCGTATGGGCGGCAATGATAAGGGGTTAATTTTTTTAAATAAAAAACCACTGTACCAACATATTGCGGATAAGCTATCTCCACAAGTAGATGAATTAATTATCAACGCTAACCGCAATCTGGATATTTACCGACAAAGTGGTTATCAAATTGTTCCAGATTTAACGCCAGATTTCTCTGGACCTCTTGCAGGAATGCTAGCATCCCTAAAATCAGCGAGTCACGACTGGGTTGTGTTTGTTCCTTGTGATGTACCAAATTTCCCTACTGATTTGGTTACTCGCTTATGGCAGGGAAAACAGCAGGCACCGGCAGCCTATGCAAATAATGGCAACCAAACTCATCCGACTATCGCTTTACTACACCGCAGTCTGATTTCTCAATTAGAAAATTATCTGGCTGACGGTGATCGCAAATTAATACTGTTTATGCATAAGATCGGAGCAATAGCCGTTCAGTTTGACGATAGTCCTATTGTCTTCACTAATCTGAATACACCGGAAGATTGCCAACATTGGGAGAATACACAGGAGATCAAAAAATGAGTACAAAACCGCTTCCGCTACTGGGCATTACAGCCTATAGCGGAACAGGAAAAACCACACTTCTCAAACAAGTCATTCCACTATTACGTCAACGGCAAATCCGGGTTGGTCTGATAAAACACACTCATCACGATATGGATGTGGATAAACCGGGTAAAGACAGTTATGAACTACGCAAAGCCGGCGCAGAACAAACTCTAGTCGCCAACCAACAACGCTGGGCATTAATGACAGAAACGCCAGATTCGATGAAAGTAGATCTGAATTATCTTGCCAGCCGTTTTGATCCAAATTCACTGGATTTGATTCTAGTAGAAGGTTTTAAAGATGAACCAATCAATAAGATCGCTCTATACCGCAACATTCTTAACTGCCGATTAAGCGATCTTCTTGATCAACATGTGATTGCTGTTGCCAGTGATGAAAAATTGGAGACTATTTTGCCACAATTGAATATCAATCAACCTGAACAGGTGGCTGATTTTATTGTCGAATGGCTAAATATGAAACATTAAGTCATTTCCGCCTGCGCCCAGTAATGTCAAGACTCCCGAAACACAGGCAGAAGAGCAAAAACAACTATTGATGAAGGAAAATAATCAGCCGATTGTACTTTTTTTGGATCAAGACCTGATTACAGCACCAGCCACCAAACGCCCCTGGTGGAATGTTGCCTGACGAGCAGGCAAACGCGCCACGGCCTCAGCAGAACAACTAGCAGCCACCAAGACAAATTCAGCTTTATCACCCACCCGCGGCCAAATACGCTGCCCCTGGTCATTAAGCGGCAACACACCGCCAGTAGCAATAGCCATAGCACGGGAAAGATGAAATTCATCTGAGCCACGGTACAATTGCGCGTACAAATTTGCCTTTTCCAACATATCACCCGTGCCAAACGGCGACCAGTGATCAATCACACTATCAGTACCAGTCATAATAAATACCCCTTTAGCCCTGAGTTGCGGCAACGGCATCATCAAGCTACCAATCGGCACTGTGGAAGCAATTGTGATTTGCTGCTCCGCCAAACGGGAAGCAGTTTCTGTTAGTTTCCCCTCATCCAACATAGTCAGAGCAAAAGCGTGGCTGATAGTCACTTTTCCACGCAAGGAGGATGTTTTCTCCACCATATCAATCATGTAGTTGATAGCAGCAACACCCGCAGAGCTTACCTCATGCAAATGAATATCTACACCGGCGTTATTATCGAGTGCAATCTGGAACATGGTATCCAGTGATTTCTCCATCGCAGCATCCACACTAGTAGGGTCCAACCCACCAACGTATTGCACCCCCATTTGCATCGCCTCACGCATCAGTCCCTCCACTTTGGAGTGCAGCAAACCATGCTGAGGAAAAGCAACGATTTCACAACTGAAATCATCACGGTGATTCTCTAACGCACGCCTCAAATGCTCCAGGCTCTTCAAACCACTAACCGGATCAATATTACAATGGCTACGGGCTACCGTACTGCCCTTGGATTGCAATAGAGCGATCAACCCCTCCGCTCGCTGCTGCAAGGTAGGTAGTAGCTTGGGGATCAGAATTTGTTCCTGAGCGATCATATCCATAATAGTTTTACCCTGGCGGGGTAACGGCGCCTGCCACGGACCACCGTAGAAAGTCTTATCCAGATGGATGTGCATATCTCGGAAAGCAGGCAACAACAATTGTCCTTGCGCTTGATAACATGGCAAATGCGTATTAAGCAGCACACCAGCAGCATGGATCGAAGCGATCCAACCATCCTTGATTTCTAATGTATATAATGCGGTACGAGTGCCAATCACGGTATCGCCATTATATTCAAACTCATCCTCCAATAGCACATCTCTCAGATAGTAGTGGCTATCAGTAAGGGTAGTCCGCATCAATGATGTATTAGCGGCGGTGGTTGATGGTACAGCTTGTACGATTCCTCCGGTCAAGGAAACCGCCGCACAGGCGGTGGTGAATTTACCCGTTTGGCTAAGAAAAGCTCTTCGGCTCTTTTGTTGAGTTTTTTCCACATTTGAGTCCTTATTTGAATCCTCAAAAAAGCTCAATAAATCTGACTCTCTGGAGGATATTTTCCAGAATTTAAAACTACATATAAGCAGATTTTCAACAATATCACCGTATTATCATAGCCTACTCCCACAGAATCATTGTGTAGAAAGCAAACATATTGTGATCTCTTATCAATTTTTACTAAAGGGTTGATATACCCTATGGATTTCGAGATGCATCGCGACAGAAAGGGAGTGAATCCCCGGGAGCATAGCGAACTATGTAACTGGGGTGAGCGAGTACAGCCGACAAAGAGGCAACTTGAAAGATAACGGGTATAGAGCCTTTCCAATATCCATCAAGGTAAACCCCAAGCAAATCTTTAAACATCTATTACGTTGGTAAGTTTGCTTACTCATCTGAACTATCAGCAAGCAATATGCGCTTCCGTGCGTTTTATGCGTTTGTGCACAAATCCTTACACCTACCTCCGATGGAGAGAGATTGATAAGAGAAAGGCCGAATGAAATCGGCCTTTAGAAAATATTGATAGGGTTCAACAACATCACCTCATCGTTCTGGCTTACTCCTACACCTAGAGTCTGGAAAATTTCTGTAAAGCCTGTTGTTGTTAGGCATTTTATGTTTTCCAGAAAATCTTGTGTTTTTGCTATTTTTTCCAAAATTTTGTCTTTTAAACCTATTACTTTTCCAGATTTTTTAATGCTCGGAATATAATTGAATACTGTACTAACTGAGTACTACATCTCAGGCTATTCAATCACTTGTCAAAAAATACCATTATCCTCATCCTCCTTGAAATATTGCGCTAGCGTTCCCATATACCAGCAAATGACGTGCTGGTTTATTGAACAGTTTTAGATGTTGAGATGATGGCGTTTGGAGCTCAAGTTGACGTAAATGATGCGAGCACAAAATATCCAAGAGAGATAATCATGGAAAACGATTTGATGCTGGCATCGCGCCACATCCTCCTTGCTGGTAGCGTGTCAAACACTACTGAAAACGAGCTTATTGACCGAGCTCATACATTTGTTCAGGTGTTTGTTGGCGAAGTGCTAAATGCTGGCGGTGGTTTTGTGATTTATGTGGCAGCTGAACCTGTCAATGCAGATAACAAACCACTGCTGTTTGATTGGACGGTGGCTAAAGCTATTGACAAGATGCTCCCTGGCGAGAGTTCTCAGGTTCGCTTAAAGATTGTAGCTTCACATGAGCGTCTCCAGTCTAAGGCTAATCCTGAGCAACGTAAGCTTTTAAACGGGATGATTGCGCGTGGTGTCGCCGAGCTCGTACCTCTTGAAGAGGAAGTGCTGACTGGTGGCAATGTTGGCGATGAGCAAATTGAGCACGCTACTGCAATGGTGGCCTTGGGTGGTGGGAAGGGGGTTTTGGACCGCGCTCACAAAATGGTCAAAAGGTCATTACCCGTACTTCCACTTGATATGCAGTTAGGTGCAAATAGTGAAGACGGAGCTGGTGCACTCGGTGTGCTGAAGCGTTTTCAATCCAATCCACTTACTTATATGCCGAATAGCGGTAATAAAGTCGTTAACGTATTACCTGCTCTGTCTTTGCAAGAGCCCGTGCTTTCGTTGCAAGAAATCAGTAAACGCATCGTCAAAATCCTTTATGAGGAAGAAAAGGCCAGGATCGAGGCTTTACCCCCAGATGTACTTGTGCTTACCGCTTTAGACGTGGAGTTGGCTGCTGCTAAGCAAGCATTCGGAATCTCGGAAGATGCCGAGCACGTTACAACGAAGAACGGTTTGCATGTATGGAGGGCACCTGTCTCCAAACGTGGCGGTAAGACGGCCAGCTGTGTGGTGGCATGCTTTGCGGGTGCTGGTAATGTAGATGCGGCTTCTGTTACTTCTATGCTCTTGGGTGAACTGGAACCTGCTAACGTGATAATGATGGGTATAGCGGCTGGTCTTCAAGGCAAATGTTCCCTGGGTGAGGTCGTTCTCTCAGAACGAGTGGTTGCCTATGAAGGTGCAGCTTTTATTGAGGGAGGTAAGGTCGAAGCGCGACCAGAAATAACCAGATTAAACATGCGGGTTCGTCAAGATGTCAGTGCCTATCTTTCTAACCGAGCAACTCTCGAATCTCGCCTCACGGACAGTTACAAGACGCTGGGCATTGAATTCCCCGACCAAGTCGAAGCTGGCCCAGTTGCTCAGGGAGTGATGCCAAAGACTGCTACCGTTGCTAGTGGAGAAAAACTCCTTCGCGACCCAGAGAAGTTTCTTGGTATGCGTGAGCTTCACGGCAAAATTGAGATTGCTGAAATGGAAGGCGCGGGTCTTTTTGCTGCATGTGAAAATTTCGGTAAGCCTGTACTAATGGTCCGTGGCATTAGCGATTTCGGCGATTCGAAGAAAGACAACAGGTTTCACCTTTTGGCTGCCAAAGCCGCCGCAGCGGTAACTGCCGACTACATAGCTTATGGTATGTCACTGCAAGATTAACTTTTTAAATCGTTCGTTTTTTGATGTGTTCAAACATGGAGAAACAATGCCTCTATCAAATACAGAGCTTGAATATTTCGATCACAATGTGTTGCGCCTTAGCAAGGAGAAACGTTCGGAATATCACGCGCAGGTCGACAACCTTGTACGTGAACTGAAAAAGTGTATTACTGACAAAGCAAAGCTAAAAGTCACAAAGGTGGTGAAAGCTGGCTCATTCGCCAAATTTACGATTCTACGCAAAATAGACGGTTACCCAACAGATGTTGATGTTGTTTTTTACATTGCTGGCGTAGATGAGAACAGTAAGTCCTATGAGGAACTGTGCAATAAAATTTACGATTTTCTGATAGATATCTACCCAACAAAAGAAGTTGAAGATTTCGAAATTCAGCGTCGCGCAGCGAAGGTCACATTTGTTAAAAGCGGTCTTGAAGTAGATGTAGTCCCTGTTTTACAACACAACTCAGCCCCTGATCATGGGTGGCAATTTGACATTCAGAGCGGAGAGAGAAACCTTACTTGTGCGCCTTGTCACATCAAGTTTATACAGGCACGAAAAGATAAAGATAAACACTTCCGGACGTTGGTACGCTTGGCGAAGCGCTGGAAGCACTTTCATGATATTCCAGGACTGAAGTCCTTTCATATAGAACTCATACTGGCTTACCTTGTTGACACCGATGGTCCAGCAGAAAGTATAGAGAAGCGCTTCAGGGAGTTCTTGGTTTATATCGCTCGCACCAAGTTAAGTGAACGTATTGATTTCCCCGAAAATGCAGGCAAGCCTCAGACAAGTTTCAGTGATCCGGTTGTGATAATTGACCCTGTGAGCCCAGAAAATAATGTGGCATCTCGTATTTCTAAAGAAGAACAGGAATTGATCGCGAAAGCTGCTGAAGCTGCTTGGGAGAATGCCACCTATGCGTCTGTTGAAAATGATCTTGACGTATGGAAAGAGATTTTCGGTGGCCGCTTTAAGACCAAGGAAGAATAAGGATGAGTACGTATTCAAGTACTAGCACCTATACGGTTGCAGATGTTGAGAAGGTTATGCGTAGCGTCAAGGCAGATTTAATGATGATAGCTGGAGCTACAAAAGCCATGACGGAGGATGATGCTGCAAATTATGCCCATGACATTGAATTGCTAGCTAAAAAGGATCATCTGAAGTTTGTAGATGTGACTCTAATGAATGGTGCCACCGAAGTAAGAGCCGTTCGGTATGAGTTCCAGTCAGAAAATGCAACTGGAACTGAAAGGCCCGGGGGAGTGTTGTGGCCGCTTATATCAAAAGACAATGGGGGATGGATCCGCTTCCATTTGCGTTACAAAGACACGTCATCATCGGAAAAAAGAAAAGAACTTCCTTTGAGGATTTCTTGGGTACCCGCAACGACAGATATTAGTCATACTGCACTGACCTCTTCAACAGGTCGTGGTTATAGCAGCAATGGCTTTGGCACAAACAGAGAGGATTTTTCGTGAGTAATCCATCCGTATTCGAAATAAAAACTAATCTTCCAGTTGCCCAGTTTGATGCTCAAGAGAAAAAACTTTTGGGATTCGAGGAACGCTATCAGCGTGTTAAAAAGCGCCTTCAGCTTATTTTACAGGCGAATGAATTGGAACGTTGGAGCCTGATGCATCACAAAAAGAAAATCATGGTAATTGGGCTCCTGAGTGATCAGTATCCCCTAGCGATTTTTCATGGAGATGTTGGAACAGGAAAAACTGCTAACGCTGAAGCAATTGCGAATCGCTTGGCGCGTGATGCAAAAATTGAAGATGCCATTCTCTTCAAATTGAGCAATAAAGTTAGAGGAACTGGTAAAGTCGGAGAAATGGGAACCTTGATTACCCAAGCTTTCGAAGACATAACTAGATCTATCGGACCGGGTAAGGGACGCGCTTTTCTAATCATTGATGAGGGGGACTCTCTGGGAGCATCTCGAAGTCAGGACCATAGTCATCACGAAGACAAAGTAGGTGTAAACACTCTTATTCAATCCATAGATAGTATGCGCAAACATGGAGGGCGTATTTTTGCTATTCTCTGTACAAACCGCTTAGCTGCTCTTGATGCCGCAGTAATTCGTCGCGCATCAATAGTTGAAGAGTTCACGCGCCCTTCCGATGACGAGAGAAGTGAGCTTTTTTCAAGAGACTTGGGCGACATGGGTTTCTCCACAGTCGAAATCAATAAATTGGTTAAAGCAACAGCAGCTACCGGGACTAAGCCAGCTTGGACATACTCTGATATTCGTACGCGCTTATATCCAGCTGCAGTATCTTTAGCCTTCCCAGATTCTCCACTAACTGTGGAGCATTTTTATCAAGCCGCTGCGGAATTAGAACCATCGCCGGTGATGATTGGATGATCCCACAATAAATACTGGAGCAATCAAATGAATAAGAAACGTGAAATTTTTATTTCTGTTGATGTCGAGACAACAGGCCCCATAGTAAGTGAACATAGCATGCTCACGGTGGGAGCTTGTTTGGTGTATCAACCAGAGGTCTGCTTTTCGACGATGCTAAAACCTATTAGCGAGAAATCAATTGAAGAAGCTCTAGCTGTTACAGGTTTGACGTTAGAGAAGGCAGAAAAAGACGGACTAACTCCAACTGAAGCCATGACGCAGTTTGCTGATTGGATAGCAGATAACATACCCGAAGATTGCCCCCCTGTATTTGTGGGATTGAATGCCCCGTTTGACTGGGGGTTTGTCAATTACTACTTCTGGAAATACCTTGGGTACAATCCATTTGGATTTTCAGCATTAGACATCAAAGCTCTCTTCATGGGAGTTACGGGTTGTACATGGCATGATACCAAATCCAGTTGTATTGATAAGATTGTAAACCCCAATCAGAAAGGGAACCACGATGCTCTTGACGATGCGAGATATCAAGCGGAACTATTCCGGTTAATTTACAGATTGAGCCAGAACACGCATAAGAACTAAGTTTATATATGGTTTTTCTGATGAGATGAGTTTTCTAAGGAATTTTGTCCATAGATGATGCTACACAGGTAATGATGAATGCTTATTAGATTGTTATCTAACGTGTTGGAAATGCTCTTTCTAAGACGGTATAAATGCGAATGAAGGAAGGCGAAATGTCTGAAGAGGGAAAATCTCTAGCAGAAAGATATGCTATAGAACAGGTAAACCATTACAAAGAAAAGGCAAATCATAACAAGTTTGAAAGTATTTGGTGTTTCAAAAGTGCAATGGTGTGCTCTCTATTATGCCCTTTATTTGTCAGCCTTGGTGAAGGTATCTGGCTGTCAAAGGTTATTCCATCTTTATTGTCTGCGTTAGCAGCTTTTTCGACCGCATGGCTTCAATTAAGAAAACCACACGCACTTTGGTCTGTATATCGAACTGCACAACGCAAAATTGAGACGACTTTAGCTCACTATCAATTTAGAGTGGGAAAATTTTCTGGCATGTCGGATTCAATAAAGGAAGCAGATAAACTGCTTATTTCTGAAGTTACCAACTTTGCATCTGAAGCTCACAATACTTGGGCAAAGAATGTACCAGATGCATCAAGTCTTAATAAAACGGCTCTTACTGGTAAAGAATAAGCTATTTTTAGCTCGGCAATTCTATTCACAGCTTGAAACCGTGGTTTGAGCCGTCTGGTAGGTCAATATGAAGGCGGATTTTTCCTCCACCTGATTCGATAAGCAGCTTCAACAGCTGTAAACTATCGATCGTCGAGCTATCAATTTGGTAACTTGCATCAGCCCCGATGTGTTTTAGTAGCTCGATCAGACGAAGATGAATCAACTGCTTTGATGCTATTTCTTCGGCGGCGTGAACAACCTCTTGAGGTTGCTCTGTAATGATGTCTTCAAGTTTTCTACCCATCTTCTCCGCCTTTGAGGTTAAGCAGGAAAACATACAGAGCCAGGGAAAACTAGCTTAGGTATACAATCACTTGATTCTCACAATCTGGCTCTGTTTGAGCTCAACTATCTGAAGTTCAAGATCTTCAATACGTGAAAGCGCACTCCTTAGAGCATGACTTAGTTGATGATGTTCTGCCGCCATTAAAGTTAATCTTTGGTTCAATACAGCAACTTTTTCACGATACTGAATTTTTACCTTCCTTTCTTGGTTGCGCTTTTCTCTCAAAATATCGACGTCGGACTGAACTGCTGTATCAGGCGCAGAGCTCTTTAGTTTTTGCACCTCTGATTGAACTCTTAGCTTGAAATCTGGATAGTAATAACAACTTCCATTTCCTAATCCGGCTTCTTCCTCTACAGCTCGAACCGATAATTTACGGTGATCGGGTACTCGTTTGGTTTTTCGTTCGATGATCCTCTGCAAAGCTGCTTCAAGCTTGAGAAGTGTATTTTCTGACTTTTTCATAAATCGATAACCTGCAATGGGTGCTGATATTTTTCAAATTTCAGTCCAAAGTCGTTCAGCACTTTCTCTGCCGCTCGAATCTGCGTAATACAATGGGCATACTCTGCGTGGCTGACATCGGATTGCTGCTTCAGATAGTTGCTCAATGCTTGATGTTTTTTTTGCCACCACGATGCTTTTTTATCATCCACTACACTCCCACCACCACGGCAATCAACGCAGAATGCGGCATTTATTACCCCATCCATGTCACATTCATAGCCATTTTTACAATAGCTATGGAGAGTTCCATGAAGAGTTAATCGTTTTTCTTTAACCAATCGATATAAGCTATCCCAGTTGCTATAGATGACGGGTTTGTCGTCGCACATGACGAGAATAGCCTTACCAAAGCTCCCCGTTAGCTTTTCATTACCATTGAACCATTTATCAAAGTGAGCCGTCGTTTGCTCAAGTTTTACTTCTTTGAGCAAGTTAATCAGCTCACTGTCTACCTTTATATCCTGTAGGCGAGATTCGATTGCGCCATTGCCATACCATTCACTCATGCGAACATTAATATGTTTGAATTGCTGCTTAATGGATATGGGGTGGCCCAGCCCGTTGCGGACAGCAAAACAGGCAAAAGTGCGTCGGAATTGATGGGTGAGGAAAGGCCAGGGTTCACCTAA